>JAKSPX010000209.1 GCA_024404415.1 Clostridia bacterium
CGAAGTCCAATATGTACCAGTCGCTCCACACCACCGTCATCAGCCGCGAGGGCGTGACCTTCGAGGTGCAGATCCGCACCTGGGATATGCACTACGTCGCGGAATACGGCGTTGCAGCCCACTGGAAGTACAAGCAGGGCATGAAGAGTGCCAGCATGACCTCGGACGACGAGAAGTTGGTGTGGATCCGTCAGCTCATGGAATCCCAGCAGGATTCCGACGCCGACGACTTCATCCACAGCATGAAGTTCGACCTCTTCGACGATGACGTCTTCGTCTTCACCCCCAAGGGCGACGTCATCAATCTGCCCGCGGGCGCCAACCCCATCGACATGGCTTACGCCATCCACTCGGCCATCGGCAACCGCATGGTGGGCGCCAAGGTCAACGGCCGCATGGTGCCGATCGACTACGCCCTGAAAAACGGCGAGGTCTGCGAGATCATCACCTCCGGCTCCAGCCGTGGCCCCAGCCGCGATTGGCTCTCCATCGTCAAGACCAGTGAGGCGCGCAACAAGATCCGCGGCTGGTATAAGAAGGAAAAGCGCGAGGAAAACGTGGCTCTCGGCCGCGAAATGCTCCTGCAGGAGATCAAAAAGCACCATTATTCCACCGTCATCCTCGATAACACCGAGGCCATCAACACCGCCGCCCAGCGCCTTTCCTACCGCACCGCCGAGGACCTCATCGCGGGCATCGGCTACGGCGCCATCACCCCTTTGCGCGCGCTCAACCGCATCCGTGAGGAATTAAAGGCTGCGGTGCCTACGGAGGAGCCGCAGGACGCCGCCGAGGCGATCCTCGAAAAGGCGGCCCACCCCAAGGAGGCTCCCGCCAGCGGCATCGTGGTGGAGGGCATCTCCTCGTGCCTGGTGAAATTCGCCAAGTGCTGCACCCCCGTGCCGGGCGATGACATCGTCGGTTTCGTCACGCGCGGCTACGGCGTTTCGGTGCACCGCCGCGACTGCAAAAACGTGCAGAAGCTTTTATCCGAGGGCGACGACTCGCCCGAGAGACTGGTGGGCGTGCACTGGCACGTCGCCGGAAACGCCACCTTCCCCGCCGCCATCCGCGTCACGGCCATGGACCGCTTCGGGCTTCTGGCTGACATCGCCAACATCATCGCCAATATGCGCATCGCCATTTCCGGCATGAACGCCAAGGACGCGCAGAACGGCTGTGTCGATCTCTTCTTCACGGTCAATGTCACCGACCGCGACCAGCTCGACAGCATCTGCCGCCGCATCAACGCCGTTCGCAGCGTCGTCGAAGTCAAGCGCAACGCGTTTTAAGGAGGAATAACCATGATCGCCATCATTTCCCGCGTCTCTTCCGCCACCCTGACGGTCGAAGGCGAAGTCATTTCCTCCATCGGAAAGGGTCTTCTCATCTACGTCTGCGCCGAAAAGGGCGATACCGACGCCGATACCGCAAGACTCGCCCACAAATGTGCGGGACTCCGCATTTTTGAGGACGAAAACGGCAAAATGAACCTCGATTCCGCGTCGGTCGGCGGCGAATTCCTCGTCGTTTCCAACTTCACCCTCGCCGGGGAGCTCGGCTCCGGCTTCCGCCCCAGCTTCATCAAGTCCGAGGATCCCATTCCGGCGAAAAAAGCGGTCGACGCCTTCGCCGAAAAGATCCGTTCCCGCGGACACCACGTGGAGCAGGGCATTTTCGGCGCCGACATGAAGATCCAGAACGTCGCCGACGGCCCGATCACGCTTTACGTCCGCTCCCGCGGCGGCAAGCTCTTACCTCTTGACTGACCTTTCAGAAAGGATGAACGCCATGAAGATCCAGACCTTTGTTGTGGGCAAGCTCCGCACCAACTGCTACATCGTCTACGACGAGACGTGCGGCGACGCCTGCGTCATCGACCCGGGCGGAGATTATGAAAAGCTCGCCGCCTTTATTGACCAGAATCAGCTCAAAGTCAAAAATATCTTTCTGACCCACGGCCATTTCGACCACATTCTCGTGGCGGCGCAGCTCAAGGAGAAGACCGGCGCCCGCATCGTCATCCACAAGGACGACGAGAAGATGCTTGAGACCGCCGACGACAACTTCTATCTCTCCATTGCCAAGGAGCCCTTCCGCCGCTGCAAGGCCGACGTGACCCTCTCCGGCGGCGAGCGCACTATGGTGAGCACCGAGGAGGCCTTCTTCCTCCACACCCCCGGCCATACGCCCGGCTCCATGTGCATCGTCATCGACAACGTCATTTTCACCGGCGATACCCTCTTCAAGAATGACATCGGCCGCACCGACCTCGAAGGCGGCAGCGACCTCGACATGAAGTACAGCCTCCGCCAGCTTTACGACCTGGAGGACGACTACATCCTCTACCCCGGCCACAACAACGCCACCACCCTCTTCGCCGAAAAGCAGAATAACCCCTATCTGCGCGCCGCGGGGATCCGCTGATCCATGAAGCTGCACCTTGTCGGAAATGACGCGGTCTATTCCATCGAACAGACCGCTATGATCCTCTTCCCCTCCTTAAAACCGCGCTACGCGGAAGGGAGCGACTCCGAGGGAGACCGCTCGATCTCCACCCTCTACCCCGACCACGCCGAGACCAGACTGCGCATCGGGGACAAAGAGGTGGTCGCCACCGTCCCCTACGACCTCGACGAAAGCCGCCGCCCGGAGATCTACGCCATCAAGACCTCCTTTTACCGTGCGGCGCTGGCATTTCTGCCCGAAAAGCCGGTCTGGGGCTCGCTCTCCGGCGTCCGCCCCGCCAAAGCGGCCGCAGCCGTCGCCGAGGACGGATACGAGGCCGTCGTGAGATATCTCGAGACGCGCTACGACGCCTCCCCTTCCAAGGCCTCCATCACCGCCGAAGCGGCCATCGCGGCCTACGAGGTCCGCAAAACGCTGCTCCCGGAGGACGCCTGCCTCTACGTAGGCATTCCCTTCTGCCCCTCCCGCTGCCGTTACTGCTCCTTTATCTCCAAGCCCGGCGCGACCGAAGAGGAGCTCAACACCTACACCGACGCGCTCCTCAAGGAGCTTGCCTCGGTCCCCTCGCTCTACGGGAACAGGTGTTACCGTGCCGTCTATATCGGCGGCGGCACCCCGGCCATCCTCTCGGTTTCTCAGATGGAGCACTTATTGGCCGCAATCCGTTCTCTTGTCGGGAACAAAGCCCTGGAATTCACCGTCGAAATGGGGAGACCCGAGCTTATCACCCGTGAAAAGCTCGCCCTGCTTGAAAAATACGGTGTGACCAAGATCTGCGTCAACCCGCAGTCGCTTTCCGATGAGGTCCTCACCCTTGCGGGCAGAGGCCATACGGTGGAAAAATTCTTCGAAGCCTTCCGTCTCGCGCGGGAATTCGATTTCAAAATCAACTCCGACCTCATCGCCCTTCTGGACGGCGAGAGCCCGGAAAGCTTCCTTGATGGCTTGCGGAAGCTCATTGACCTCGCGCCCGACGCCATCTCGGTCCACTCGCTTGCCAAAAAGCGCACCGCCGCCATTGAAGAGGCGGGCGGCCACGGCGAAGTCCTGAAGACGCTCCTTGAGGGGGAAAAGCTCCTCAGAGCGGCGGGCTACGCCCCCTATTATCTCTACCGTCAGAAAAACACCGCCGACGCCACGGAAAACGTCGGTTGGGCGCGCCCCGGCGGCGCAAGTCTATATAACATCGTCATGATGGAGGAGCTCGGCACGGTCCTCGCCTGCGGTGCGGGCAGCGTTTCCAAGGTCTTTGAAGGGGAACAGATGCTTCGCCGCGCCAA
>JAKSPX010000021.1 GCA_024404415.1 Clostridia bacterium
TCAAAACCACGCGCAAAGCGCGTGGTTTTTTCATAGACTTTCCCATATTCCGTGGTCAATCGTTGATCGATACCAGTATATGCAGATTTCTCACGCCGCCGTCCGCGATACCGTCGTTGACGGAATAAGCGTGCTTTTCCAGATCGCCGCAGACCACCCTGGTCAGACCCTGCTCCGTGAGCATTTCGATGATCTTTGAAGCGGTCTCCTCAATGATGTCGCATTTGACCTCCGCGATGGTCTCGTCTCTGCTGTCTGCGCAGAGCAGAAAAGAGAGATCTTCCGCAAGTTCTTCTCCCCCTTCGAGACTTCTGAGTGCGCGGAAGCTCCATTTATAATAAGGCAGATAGCGTTTGTGCAGGTAAAACACCGATTTCATCGCCGCGTCGACAAAGCGCGTGACAGCGAATTGGGCCGCCTCGGGTTCTCCGTGCTTCAAGGTGCGCGGGAAGTTATACTGTCCCGCCTGCGCCATCACGAGGAGGTTCCCCGCGAGGCGCTTGAGGCGCACGTCCTCCGGCATATTCAACAGGCTTTCCCGGATGGCGGTGAATTCGCCATAGTCGTCCCGGAACACCTCTCCGTTTACCGCCTCCGCCAGAGCGTAGTCGGGAATGCGGAGCCACGCCTCCGTGGTGAGCTTTCCGTCCGGCGCGCCGACGGCGTTCCGATAAAACTCCGATGAGCGGATCACGCCGTTCCGATTCCCGCCGACCGGGGAGAGCATCTGCCGCCGGAAGCCGCCGTATTCCCTCGGGAGCTTGGAATAGGCTCTTTCCAGCAAAAAGGCGCGTCTGCGGTCGACAGTTTCTTCCCCCGGCAGGAAAATGCAGAAGCCCGGTTCAAAATCGTGGTCACGGGACACCTCATCGTCAAAGCCGTAGTGTTCCGAGCCGCTGCCGACAAAGCCGATGGCCAAATAGGGAAGCAGATCGGCAAAGTCCTTTTCCAGCATCGGCTTTCCATAGTCTTCATAATAGCCCCGCGCCAGTTCAAGTCCGTTCATAGATCTCCTCCGCCCTCTTCATAAGCTCCTTTTCCGCGAGAAAATACCCGTAATAGCCGAAGACCGGCGCACATTTTTCGCAGACGAAGGCGTAATACCCGTCCCGCGGCAGACCTGCATCATCCATAAGCGCCTCTGCCTTTTCAAGATACATACCGATCGTCTCCTCCGCGGCCTCCATACCCTTTTCCGCCGCCGCGAGATCCGCCATGTTCAGGTAGGTGATAGCCACCTCCAGCGCGCCGTTTTCCTGCTTTGACATGATCGCCAGCGCTTTTTCATACAATTCCCGCGCTTCGCTGTGATCGCCGCACGCCGTGAGGGCCAGCGCCATGTTGTTATATAGACCGCCGAGCCGCGCGTCCTCCGGGGACAGAGCGGCTTCGTAGATCGTCCGCGCTTTTTTATAGAGAGCAAGGGCTTCGCCAGCCTTACCGAAAGCTTTATACCCTGTCGCCGCGTTGAGCAAAGTTGTCCCGTAAGTTATGGTCCCCTCCATCTCCGCCGCTTCGGCAAGTGCCAGCGCTTCCGCGATGGCCCGGAGGCATTCTTCTTCCTTTTCGGTCTTGCGGTAAAGGCCGATCTCCTCGTTGAGGACGGTCAGTCTGCCGCGCTCGTCATTTCCGGCCGCCGCTTCCCTTTCCCAGTAGCGCAGATGGCGCTCGGCTGCATCGTAGTCCTTTTTCGCCAGATAGGCGTCCAGCTTTTCGATCACGCGGCCCGTCGGGATCCGCACGACCTCAGGGTGCATATTCAAAAGGCAGCGCGGTTCTTCATAGTCGTTCTTTACCAGTTCGCTCATTCATCCATTCCTCCGTGTATTCACTTCTTCATTATACAACACTATCCGCCGGAAAGCAAACTGCCGCCTCTTTCCCCATGATATTGACAAGCTCCTTCTTTTCGTCTACAATACCTCTTAAGAAGGTGAGTGTATGAAAAATATCGACATGGTCAAAAAAGCTATCCGGCACCAGTCCGGCCCCGTCCCCTACGCCATTCATCTGACCAGCGAAGCCTACGAATTATACGGTGAAGCGCTCCTGCGCGACTATTTTAATCCACAGGTCGCGTCGGATTATAAGGAGGGGCGCATCTCGCTCCAGCAGGCGGTCTCGCTTGCCATCGGTAACAAGGCCATTTACGTCTACGGCCCGTGGTGGGACTGGACCAACCTCACCGATGAATTCTTAGTCAATGAAGACCCGCCCGAACGCCTTCCCGACACCATTGGGCACGGGAGCTACGAGGCGTTTTTCGAGCAGTCCGCCTACATCAAAGAGCATTACGACGTCTACCAGATCCTCACCATCTGGGGAAGCCATTGGGAAAAGGCCTATTTCGCCCGCGGCATCGAGCATTTTCTGGCCGACCTCGCCGCCGATCCGGAGTGGGCCGAGGCGCTTCTCGACATGATCATCCGGAAAAACATCGTCATGCTTGAAAACCTCCTGCCCTCGAAGACCTTTGACGGCGTGCTTTTGGGCTCCGACTGGGGTACTCAGAGAGACCTCATCATGTCGCCCCGGACGTGGCATACGATGATCGAGCCGGGCGAAAAGCAGGAATACGACCTCGTCCACCGTTACGGGAAGGACGTTTGGGTGCATTCCTGCGGCGACGTACAGAAGCTGATGCCCTCGCTCTGTGATCTCGGCGTGGACGTATTGAATCCCGTCCAGCCCGAATGTATGCCGCTCGACTTCCTCAAAAAAGAATACGGCGGTCATATCACCTGGTACGGCGGCATCAGCACCCAGCGTGTCCTCCCCTACGGCACGCCCGAAGAGGTGCGGAAGGTCACCTTTGACACCAGATCCCTCATGGCGGAAGACGGCGGCTACATCACCGCGCCGTCGCAGGGGAGCCAGACCGACGTTCCCTACGAAGACCTCCGCGCCCTGATCGACGCGGCGAAGGATGCGGCAAAGGAATAAAAACCATAAAGGACGGAAATCATCATGCTTTATGAAGCGCACCGCGGCGTGAGCACCGCTTATCCCGAAAATACCCTCGCCTCTTTCCGTGCGGCAAGCGAAATGGGCTACGACATGGTCGAGCTCGACCCCGCCTACACCTCGGACGGCGTGATCTGCGTTTTGCATGACCGCACGTTGAACCGCACCTGCCGCTTCCCGGACGGAAGCCCCGTCAGAGAGGAAAGCCTCGCCATCGCCTCGCTCCCCTTTGACGAAGTGAGGAAATACGACGCGGGACTCTGGAAGGGCGACGAGTTTAGGGGCGAAAAGATCCCCTCCTTAGAAGAGGTGCTCGCCTTCTCGCGCGAAAGCGGCACGCCTTTGAAGCTTGACAACAAGATCTTCTCCTTCCCCGCCGAAATGCGGGAGGAGATCTACCGCCTCGTCGAAAATAGCGGCCTTGCACCCGCTTCCGTCGGCTTCACACTTGCCACGGTCGACGCGGCGAAGGAAATTGCCGCCCGTTTCCCCGAAAATCCCATCCATTATGACGGCCCCGTGACAGAAGAAGCACTCGCCGCCATCGCATCCGCCGCACCCCAAAATCCCCTCACCGTCTGGCTCCCGCTCCAGACGCCGCTCACCACCTGGGTGAAGGTGGCCTTCGCCTCCAAAGAGCTTGCAGAACTGGTACACGGCATGGGGGCAGCGCTCGGCATCTGGATCCTCCATAACGAGGAGGAGCTTGAGGAAGCGAAACGGCTCGGTGCGGACATCATCGAGACCACCGGCGGCGTAAAACCGCGCAAATGAGAAAGGATTGATCTTATGAACGCCAGTGAATACGGCATTTTCCGCAAAATGGCATCTGAAAACCACTATGTTTCCCTCTCCAAAGCCCTCAATTCCGCCGCCGCGACCAAATACACCCTTGAAAGTCTGAAAAGGATCACCCGCCCCGAGATGCGTTACGGCCACATGGGCCAGCTCGTCATGAAGGACGGCGTCTGCTACGCGACCTTCATCCAGAATCCCGGAACCGACGGCGAACAGCATTCCAGCACCACAAGTGAGGTCGTTTTGGCCATTTTTACGCTGGAACGCTGGAAAGAAGCCGATTTTTCGCCTGAAAAGGACGTGGAGATCCTCCGGATCGGCGGCCTCGGCGACGAATGTGCCGGTGAAAAAGCCGTCTCCATTTTCAAGGACAACTCCATGTGCCTCGTCGGCGACGACATCTATATCTGTTTCAGCTTCATCACCGACGACGGCAAATCCCACATTTTCCGCAAGACCTTCCACATCCCCACCCACTCCTGGGGCGAGGAAGCGGCTGTCCGCCTTTCCTACAAGGGCGAGCTTTACGACTTCACCGACGAGACCCTGAACCGCATCTACCTCGACAAGGGTCTTGAGCCGCGCGCCGGAGGCCTCATCGAGCTTGTTTCGGCGTGGAGCGAATACAAGGGCGAATACTACGCCACCGGCGTCGCCATCGAGCGGCCCAACAACGGCTTCATCGTGAAGACCGCCGATTTCAAAACCATGACCCTGGTCGATACCCTCGCCTTCAACGACATGGGCACGGCAGAGATCGGCTCCATCATCTATCACGGCCGACTCTACGTCGCCTGCCGTCAGGATTACAGCATCCCCTACCTCTACCTCAATTACTATGATCTTGAAAAAGGGACGTGGGGCGAGGCTTACCGGGTCGAGGACGGCAACGTGCGGCCGTGGTTCTTCATTCTCAAGGACGAGCTTTACCTCGTCAACACGGTCGAGGAGCTCTACCGCCGCTATTCCAACATCTCGCACGTCCGCGTCACCAACCGCAATATCGCCTTCTTTGATGACAAGATGCCCATCGAAACGCTCGCCACCATCAAGGACTGCGGCAGTTATTTCGCTTTCTATAACGAGGGCGACGAGATCTACTATATCGCCACCAAAAACACCATCAGCTTCGGCAAGCTCTATACCGACTTCCGCACCCCGGAGGAGGTCAATGAAAAGCTCCTCGCGCTCTTCGGGAAATAAACCGACACAAAACTGCCTCCCGGTAAAAACGGGAGGCAGTTGTTCTTTTGATTTACCACCGATAAGTCAGTCCGATAGGCGTGAGATGTGTGGTGTCGCCGATGGCGAATATCTTGCTCTGATAAAGCCCGCCTGCGGCCGGAACGAAGAAAATGGTGCTCACCGAGGTCGGCATGAAGCGGAACTCCTGCCAGAAGTGCGGCGGCGCGATGTGCGCAATGTGCGCTAACAAAAGCGAGCCGAGGCCCATGTGGCAGAAGATGGCGACGGTGCGGTCATTCAATTCTTCTTTGGTATATTTTCCGGTCAGCTCATAGTGATAACCGACTCTTTTGAGACCGTTATCCTCCATGATCTTGTCAAAGCCCGCCTTGACCTTGTTGACCTCGGCTTCCACGTCGTCCGGGTCATACATTTTGTGTTCGCTCCAGCGCTCTTCATCGGTCAGGATGTCGGCATTCTTTTCAAAAAGCCGCAGATCGACGTCCCACGGACAGCCGCGCCGATCCTCCTCGCCGAGGCCCTCTTCCCTGAGCGGCATCACGACGCCGCGCGGGAATTCGCGCAGAAAGTCCAGCGTTTCGCCCTCCATGCCGGTTTTCTCAAGATACGGCTTGGCGGTCGCCTGCGCTCTGCCGAGTGGGGAAAGGTAGATCTTGTCGATCTTTTCTCTCAGAAGGCGTTCGGAGAGCAATTCGGCCTCCTGCCAGCCGCGCTCGGTGAGGGTGTCGTGGACGTAATCGGGGTCGCCGTGGCGGATGATATATAATTTCATGTGGGTCTCCTCCAATGGTTTCTCTTCGGTATACCGGCATTTTAACGCAAAATCCCCGCCGCGTCAAGAAAAAGAGAAAATTCCGCGCTTTTTCATTTGACCCCACTTTCCGGATATGATAAAATACCCCTAAATAAAATGTTTCGGGAGGTCTATCATGAGCTATCAGCAGTACGTTCCCTACACCCCGGCTGCGGGCCGTTATGACCACATGATCTACCGCCGCGCGGGCAGAAGCGGCCTTCTGTTCCCGGCGATCTCACTCGGTTTATGGCACAATTTCGGCGACATCACGCCTTTCAAAACTCAGCAGGAGATCCTGCGCACCGCCTTCGACCTCGGCATCACCCATTTTGACCTTGCCAACAACTACGGTCCTCCCTACGGCGAGGCCGAGCGCAACTTCGGCGAGCACGTGAAGCGCGACTGGAAGCCCTTCCGCGACGAACTGGTGATCTCCTCCAAGGCGGGCTACGACATGTGGAAGGGCCCCTACGGCGACCACGGCAGCCGCAAATACCTCATGGCGAGCATCGACCAGTCATTAAAGCGCATGAATCTTGACTACGTGGACATTTTCTATCACCACCGTCCCGACAACGATACCCCCATCGAGGAGACCATGGGCGCGCTTTACGACATCGTGAAAAGCGGCAAGGCGCTCTACGCGGGCATTTCCAACTATAACCCCGAGCAGACCGAAAAGGCCGTCGCCTGCATGAAGGATATGGGGATGCACCTCCTCATCCATCAGCCCAATTATTCCATGCTCAACCGCTCGGTCGAAAACGGTCTGACCGACGTTCTGCGGAAAGAAGGCGTCGGCATGATGGCCTTCGGCCCGCTTGCGGGCGGCCGCCTCACCGCGCGTTACCTCGACGGCATCCCCGCCGATTCCCGCGCCGGGCACGACCCGCGCTTCCTCAAAGCTTCGGACATCACCGAAGAGCTTTTGACTACCGTCCGCCGCCTGAATGCCGTTGCCGCGCGCCGCGGACAGACGCTTGCTCAGCTCGCTCTGGTCTGGACGCTTCGCGACCCGGTGGTCACCAGCGCCCTCATCGGCGCCTCCCGCGCCTCCCAGATCGTCGAAAACGTCAAAGCGCTTGAAAATATGACTCTATCCGACGAAGAACTCCGCGAGATCGACGGGATCCTCGGCAAATGATCTTCGGAAAGGACCTATCATGAAAATTCTCTATAAGCTACTAAAGCAGGATCCCTCCTCCCGCGAGGGCATTATCTCCGTCACCTCCGTCCTCGGCATCCTCGCAAACCTCCTCATCGCCGCGGTGAAGGTGGTCATCGGCCTCCTCGCCTCCTCCATCGCCATCATGTCCGAAGGCGTGAACAACGCGTCTGACGCGCTCACCTCGGTCCTCGCCCTGATCGGCACCAAGCTCGCGGGCAAGCACCCGGACGAAAAGCACCCCTTCGGCTACGGGCGCATCGAATACCTCACAAGCCTTGTCATCGCCATTCTGATCCTCGTCACCGGTGTGGAAATGCTCACAAGCTCGGTCAAGCTGGTCTTCGCGCCCGAGGAGATGAGCATTTCCATTCTCTCGCTCGTCATCATCGCCGCCTCGGCCCTCATCAAGTTCTTCCTCGGCATTTACACCATCAGAATGGGCAAGAAGGCCGATTCGAGCACCCTCGAGGCCGTCGGCATCGAATGCCGCAATGACTCCTTCATTTCGGTCATCACCATCCTCTCCGCGGTGATCTTCCTTGTCTTCCGCCTCTCCATCGACGCCTACGTCGGTATTTTCACCTCGCTCATCATCATCAAGGCGGGGCTTGAGGTATTAAGGGACACCGTCGGCGACCTTTTGGGCCGCCCCGGCGAAAAGGAGCTGGCAAACAAGCTCTACAAGGAGATCCGCTCCACCGACGGCATCCTCAACGCCGCCGACATGATGCTCCACAACTACGGCCCGGACGCCTACTCCGGCTCGGTGAACGTCGAGATCGACCAATCCAAGTCGGTCGGCGACGTCTACCAGTTCTTACACGAATTGCAGCTTCGCATCATGCACGAATACCACGTCACCATGGTCTTCGGCGTTTACGCGGTGGATAACGACCGGGAGAACTCCAAAGAGTTCCGCCGGATGGTCGGCCAGTTCGTCACAAGCCACGAGCACGTCAAGAGCTTCCACGCCGTTTACCTCGACCCGCATTCCGACAAGCTCTACTGCGACCTCGTCGTGGACTATAATCTCCGCGACTGGGAACCGTTAAAAGAAGAATTTTCGGCTTACATGAAGGAAAAATGCCCCGATAAGACCCTTGAGCTCACCATTGAGACCGAATTTGTCTGAGAAAGGAAGATAAGCCATGCGTCAAGGCGGACTCATCATTCACCCCGAGGAACTGGATGAAGTATGGATCTCCGAGCTGAAAAGAATGGAGATCCCGACCCTCGGCCTTCACCCCGTCGGCGGAGCGGACGCCGCAGATTCCTTCAAAGCGCAGATCGCGCGCTCCAAAGACCCGCATTTCCGCGCGTTGGTCGATCAGGTCACCGCGGCGGGCATCCGCGTGGAACACGAAATGCACGCCCTAAGATATTTTCTCCCCGCAAGCGAATTTGAAAAGCATCCCGACTGGTTCCGCGTGGACGAAAAAGGCGAGCGCAACCCCGACCGCAACTGCTGTGTCTCGAATACCGATGCGCTGGATTTCATCGCCGAGCGCGCCGCGGAAGCCGCGAAGGCTCTCTACGTCGGCTCCTCCCCCTCGCACCGCCACTTTTTCTGGACCGACGACTCGCATGACGTCTTCTGCCACTGCAAAGAATGCTCCCGCCTCACCCCTTCCGAGCAGCAGCTCAAGCTCATGAACGCCATCGCATCCCGTCTCCGGAAGGACGATCCCCTCGCCTCCCAGAGCTTCCTCGCCTACGACGTCTGCACCGAGGTGCCGAAAAAGATCGAGCCCGCCGACGGCGTTTTCTTGGAGGTCGCGCCGATGAACCGCGACATCCATAAGCCGCTTTCCGGCTCGGACGATGCGCGCAACACCGCAAGAGCTAAGGAGATCAGGGAGCTTCTGGCCTGCTTCGGCAGAGAAAACACCAAGATTTTGGATTACTGGCTGGATAATTCGTGGTTCTCCGGCTGGAAAAAGCCGCCGAAAGCCTTCTCGCCTGATGTGCCCGTCATGAAAGCCGACATCGAGTTTTACCATTCGCTCGGCATCCGGGACGTCACCACCTTCGCCTGCTACCTCGGAGAAGATTACCGCGCGCTTTACGGTCTTCCCGACCTCGGCGGCTTTGAAAACATGATTCGATAAAGGAGAAAGATCATGCCTTTTGAAAAGAAACTCTGGGATTCCCCTCCCGTGAAAAACCGCGTCAACCCCATGATGCACGCCTTCCCGAAAAAGAACCGCACCACCCTCATGGACGCCATCAAGGACTTCGGTTTCGGCGGCATCGTCACCAATCCCGATCAGGACAACTGGTACGAGGGCTACCGCGAAAACTGCAAGGCCTTCGGGAACACCATCAAAGAGCTTGAAAAGCGCGATATGCCCTTTTGGATCTACGACGAAAAGGGCTATCCCTCCGGCTACGCGGGCGGCGAGACGCTGAAGGGCCACCTCGAACTGGAGGCCAAGGGCTTTTATATGTACCGCGTCGCGGCCTACGAGGACCGTCACTTCACCTACCACATGGATGACGACTCAGATAAGATCGTTTGGGCGGCCTCCTACCCGCTGGACACCCCGGGTCTTCACCAGTCCTACGTCCGCTGGGACGAGATGACGCCGGTCCCCTTCAATGAACGCACGCTGGAATGTGACATGAAGGCGGGCACCGTCCTCTATATCTTTAACGTCCGCCCGGCACACATCGGCTCGCAGGCCACCCACAACACCTGCTCCTTTGAGCGCTACATCAATATCATGGATCCCCGCGCCGTCAAGCGCTTCATCGAGGTCGCCTACGACCCCATCGCGGAGGAATGCCCCGAGGCCTTCCCCAAGTCCACCGCCGTCTTCACCGACGAGCCTTCGCTGATGGCGGGCTACGTCCGCGATTACGAAACCTGGAATTTCGCCCTCTGCCCGTGGGTGGACGGTCTTTTTGAGGAATTTGAGAAGGAATACGGCTTCTCCATGCTCCCCGATCTGCCGCTCCTCTTTGAGGGCACCACCGAGGGCTACCCCATCCGCGTGAAATTCTACCGTCTGGTCGGGAAGCTGGTCGCCAGGGCCTATTCCGGCCAGCTCGAGGCGTGGTGCAAGGCACACGGCACCACCTTTTCCGGCCATTATCTCTCCGAGGAGACCATGGCGGGGCAGATCGCTGCCTACGGAAGCTACGTCGACGTGGTGAAGGAAGCCGGTTATCCCGGCATGGACGTGCTCTGCTGCTACCCCGAGATCTACAATTACAACACCGCCAAGCACCCGCAGATGGTGGTGCGCAAGAAGAATTCCAACGGCATGATGGTGGAGATCTGCCCGTTCGTGGACGTGGAAGGTTTCTCCAAGGACCCGGTCGAAAATATGTCCGGTGTGATGGGGCTTCTGTACCTCTCCGGCGTGCGCGTGACCAACACCTATTTCTCCTCCAATTTTGAGGAATTCGGGCTTTGAAAGGTCGCGGGCCGCAAGGGCTATCTGCACCGCGTAAACGCGATCGAGTTCGAGAGCTGCGTCGGGAGCATGGGCTATATGCTCGACGGGCTCCATAACGACACCAACACCTTCGTTTATTATGGCGTTGAGGACGCCGCCGCCAAGAAAAAGCCGCAGTACTCCGGCGTGAGCGGCCGTGAGGGCGAGGCCGACCTCTCCACCATCGCCATCACCAAGAAGATCTACGAATCCGGGCACGACTTCTATTATGCCGACCGCGACGACCTTGTTTCTGCCCTCTCCTCCGCCATTCCGGCCATTTCGGGTCATGAGGTCAAGACCGTGATCGTCCCCGCACTCGACGTGATGTACGACGAGAGCTTTGATGCCCTCAAAGTCCTGAAAGAAAAGGGCGTGAAGGTGCTCTTCCTTGAAAAGCTCCCGCTTTACGGCACCGAAAAGAAGGTAAGCTCCCGCGACGACCGCAACCTCGCCGCCATCGCCTACCTGGAGGGCAAAGCGGGCAGCGTGAGAAACGACTTCTCCCCCGTCACCTCCGACGATATCCTTGCGTATCTGGAAGAGAATGATTCCGCCTTCACCGCCAGAGCCAAGGACACCATGCTCATCAAGTCGCGCTTCGAAAAAGAAGGCCGCGAGCTCTGGATGGTAGACAACAACACCCGCAAAGAAGCTCTCGTGACCTTTGACCACAAAAATAAAAAGACCGCCAAGGTCTATAACCCCGTTGACGGCTCGGTCACGCCGATCAGGATGGGCGAAAAGTACAGCATCCCCTCCTTCCGCGCGGTATTCGTTTGGTTTGACTAAATTCAATAAAAAAGCCTCGCTTGATAGCGAGGCTTTTTTATTGAGCTCTTTCCGCAGCGAAGCGCATCGCACCTTTCAAGCCTTGCGGGAGATCACAGATCTCCCCTACCGAACATAGTGTGTTTTTGTAC
>JAKSPX010000210.1 GCA_024404415.1 Clostridia bacterium
CGGGCGAAATCTTATTAAACGGCGAGGATATCCACCGCACCAAGTCTTCGACGGACGCGGCGCGCTGTTCCGTGGGTCTGGTCATGCAGTACCCCGAATCCCAGCTCTTTGAGGAGGCGGTGAAAAAGGACATTGCCGTCGGGCCGACCAACAAGGGCCTTACCGGAAAGGCGCTGGAAGACGCGGTGATGAAGGCTGTGGAAGCCGTGAGGCTCCCCAAAAAGCTTCTCGATTCCTCCCCCTTTGAGCTTTCGGGCGGCGAGAAAAGACGCGCCGCCATCGCGGGCATCATCGCCATGGAGCCGGAGATCCTGATTTTAGACGAGCCGACCGCAGGTCTTGACCCCAAGGGGCGCGACGAGATCCTCGATTTCATCACCTCTTACCGCGAAGAGCAGAAAAAGACGGTGCTCTTCGTCTCCCACAGCATGGACGTTGTGGCCAACATCTGCTCACGCATCCTCGTCCTCAACCGCTCCCACGTCGCCATGGACGGCACGCCGGAGGAGATCTTCTCCCGCCACGAGGAGTTAAAAGGCATGGGGCTTGCGCTCCCCGAGCTGACCGAGATCTTTGTGCGCATGGCCGAGAAGGGTCTGACCTTCGATAAGCCGGTCTACACGCTGGATTACGCCGTGAAAAAGCTCACCGAGCGCCTTTCGGCGAAAGGGGGCGCGGAGAAATGACCAACATCACCCTCGGGCAGTATTTCCCGATGGACTCCCCCGTCCACAAATTAGACGCGCGCTTCAAGCTCTTTCTGACCCTCGCCTTCATCGTCACCGTCTTCTTCGCCGAGAGCTTTATAAGCTACGGCATCGTCGTTCTGTTCCTCGTCTTCGCCATCGCGATCTCGAAGATCAGGTTTTCGATGGTATTGAAGTCCTTAAAACCGCTCATCTTCATCATCCTCTTCACGGCGCTATTGAATATCTTCTACACGCAGGGCGAGCCCTTATGGCAGTGGTGGATCTTCAAGATCTCGCTGGAAGGCATCATCCTCGCGCTCAAGATGGGGCTCCGCATCATCCTGCTTGTCGCAGGCTCCTCGCTTCTGACCTACGCCACCTCCCCGATCATGCTGACCGACGCGATGGAGGCGTTACTCTCCCCCCTCAAGCTTTTCAAGCTGCCGGTCGCGGAGCTCGCCATGATGATGAGCATCGCCCTTCGCTGCATCCCGACGCTGGTCGAGGAGACCGAGAAGATCATGAACGCCCAGAAGGCGCGCGGCGCGGATTTTGAGACGGGCAGCCTCGTCCACCGCGCGAAAGCCCTCATCCCCATCCTCATCCCGCTCTTCGTCTCGGCCTTCCGCCGCGCGGACGAACTGGCCATGGCCATGGAGGGCCGCGCCTACACCGGCGGCGAGGGACGCACCCGCCTAAAGCCCCTCAAGGCCACCGCCAAGGACGTGGTCATCCTCGTGTGTGTGCTCATTCTCTACGCCGGGGTCATCACGCTCGGGAGCCTCGGGTATTAAAATGAAAAATATCGTATTATTTCTTCGCTACGACGGAACAAACTACCACGGCTGGCAGTCTCAGAAGAATGGGACCACCGTTCAGGAGATCGTCTCGGAGGCCATCCGCCGCCTGACCGGCGAGCCGCCTCTTCCCGAGCTTCACGGCTGCGGCAGGACCGACGCGGGCGTTCACGCGCTCCACTACGTCGCAAATTTCCACTCCGAGACCATCATCCCGGTCGACCGCCTTCCCTACGCGCTCAAGCCCTTCCTCCCCGAGGACATCGCCTGCTACGACGCCTGTGAGGCCCCGGAGGATTTTCACGCGCGGTTTTCCTGCCTGGAAAAAAAATACGTCTATAAGCTCTATTCGTCGCGCATCCCCGACCCCTTCCTCAAAAACCGCGCCTATTTCACGCCGATGGCCTTGGACCTTGAAGCCATGCAGGATGGCGCATCGCGCATCGTTGGCAAGCACGACTTCGCCTGCTTCCGCGCCGCGAATTTCACGGCCAAAGGAAGCGTCCGCACCGTTTATACCTGTTCCGTCCGCAAGACCGACGACGATTGCATCGAGATATCCGTCTCGGCCGACGGATTCCTTTATAACATGGTCCGCATCATTTCAGGCACGCTCTATTACATCGGCACCGGGAAATTAACGCCCGAGGACATCGACTCCATGCTCGCGTCCGGTGACCGCCTTGAAGCCGGCGTCACCCTCCCCCCGCACGGCCTGTATCTCGAAAGCGCGAGATACCCCGAAGGGAGCTTTATCCGCGCATAATCTTCAGAAAGGAGCGCTTTTATGATCCGCAAAAAGGAACGACCCGACCTCGCCGAGATCGACATCCCGCTCGCGTCGACCGGGGCGATAGACAAGTAAAGGCTCAGCGAAAGCGAGCTCAAACGGCGGCGGGAGCACATCAAGCGCTTTCTTTTCACCTTCATTTCGGTCACGCTGGTTCTGATCGCGGTGGGGGCGATCCTCTTCCTCTATTCCCGCCGCGACCGCATCTCCTCCCGCAGCATCAAAACCATGTGGAATTCCTTCTGGGGCATTGAGATCTCCTCCGAAACGCTGGACTGGAACCTGACCGACGAGGCGGCCTTCGCGCCGTTCCAGGGCGGCGTGGTGGCGGCGGACGTCACGGGCGTGCGCTCGCTCGGCGCCGACGGCATCGAGGTCACTGTCGGGAACGAAAGCTTCCCCTCCCCCGTCTTATCGGTGTCCTCCGACCGCTTCCTGCTTTTTGACAAGACCACCCACGCCCTCCTCTATTCCGACGGCGAACGGGAGCTTCTGACCTTTGATACCGCGGACGACATCCGCTCCGCCTCCCTTTCCGAGGGCGGCGTGACGGTGATCACCGGCGAAGAAGGGTATTTATCCGCCGTGCGCGCATACGATAGAAACGGCGCTCTTTTAGTGGAATACAGGACCCCCGACTACTTCGGCGTAAACGCCTGCCTCTCCGCGGATCAGAAGACGCTGGTCTTCCTCGGCGTTTCCGCAAGCGAGATCGCCATGGAATCCTCCGCCCTCATGATCGACATCCAATCCTCCAAAGTCGCCTCGACCCTCTCTTTCGGCGAAAGTCTGCCTTTAGGCCTCACGGAAAACGCGAAGGGCGGCTACATCGCCGTGTTTGACGACGGCGTGCGCGCCTTCTCCGCGGAGGGCGAGCTTGCCGGAAGCTATGCCTTCGGCGGGATGGAATTACATTCCTTCGCCTTCGGGGAAGACTTCGCGGTCTGTGTGCTCCGCCGCCATCTGGCAGGCGAGCGCTTCGCCGTGATGACCTTTGACGGGAAAGCAGGTGTGGAGGCCTCCCGCGCCGAGTCGCGCGAGCCGGTATCCCTCGCCGCCGCCGGGCGGCTGGTGGGACGCTCCTTTGGGAACACCGCCGAAGTATACCCCGCCTCCCTCTCCTCCCACACCGATTTCACCTTTGAAAGCTATGTCGATAAACTCGCCATCGGCTCCGGCGGCGCAGTCGTCACCATGACCGACGGCATCCTGCACGTTTCATGAAAGGAACCCGGATATGATCGTTACGCTCGTTTTAGTGGCCGTCCTCGCGCTTTTCACCTTCGTCGGCGCGAAAAAGGGCCTTGTGCGCTCGGTTGTCTCGCTCCTCGGGAGCGTGGCCGCCTTCTTCCTCGCAAGATTCATCGCGGGATGGGTCACGCCCATGATCGCGGGGCAGGTCCCGCTCCCCGGCATCGGCACCTCGCTGACCTCGGCATTAAACCGCGCGGAACTG
>JAKSPX010000211.1 GCA_024404415.1 Clostridia bacterium
GCCCTTGCCATACTGATTCCTCGCGAAGGCCGGGCGGCCCTTTTCGTCGTAAGCCAAGACCTCGGCAGTGGTGGGAATGGTATCGAACCGGCGGCGGCGGTAGAAGGGGATCTCCTGACCCTTGAAGGTCATCACGCCTCTTTCCTTCGGCATGGAGGAAAGCGCCACGCGGAGACCGGTCACCTCTTCAAATTCACCGAGCGCCGCGTCGTCAAGCGAGATATAGAGCGTCGCACCCTCTTCCACGCGCTTTAAGAGCTTGTGCCACGTGTCGACGCGGACGTTTTCGGTGCCCGCAAGCGAGGGAAGCAGATAGACGTCACTTTCCGGGAGCTCGCCCCAGGAATCGGCATAGCGGAGCATCGCGCCTGCGCGGCGGGCAAGGCACCACGCCATGAAATTCACGCCCCACTGATCCTGATTGCGCGTCACGAGCAGCACGCCGTCCTCCCTGAAGGCCGGGACGGGGGCTTCGCGCTTCGCGAGCATTTCCTTGAAATCACGGAAGACGGAAAGCGTCTTTTTGGCCTTGCCGTGACGGTCGGCGAGACCCAATTCCAGCTCCACCATGTTCCACGCGTAGGGCGCGTGGGTGAGGTCGAGCTGATCAAAGCCGCACCACCAGAGAAGGCCGGGCGACCCGACGGCGACGGCGGCAGCCAGATTTTCCTTTAAGAAGACCGCGGCGTGGTCGATGTCGCACATCATGGGGCCGAGGTTGCCGATCTCCTCCACGAGGCAGGGTTTTTTTGACATATCGGCATAGAGGCTGGTCTCGCACTGGGCGTGCATGAGGGTGCGGAAGGCGGTCAGATCGTCCTTGTAGGCGTGCGGCACGAAGAAGGGATAGGGGTGCGTGGTGAGCACGTCGCAGAATTCGCCCTGGTCGGCGATGCGCCACCCGTCCTGATAGGTCAGGCTGTGCATACCCGAGACGATGCCGCGGGTGGGGTCGGCGGCGCGGATGGCGTTGGTGATGAGCGCCGTCCAGTAGGCCGCGACGTGGAAATCATTGGTGCCGGTGAGGCAGTTACATTCGTTGCCGAGGTCCCAGGCATAAATGGCCTTTTCGTTTTTGGTGTCGTTCACAAAGCCCTTGATGAAGAGCTCTTCGAAATAGAGGGCGACCGGGTCGCGGTAGAGGTCGCGGTTTTCGAGGGCGGGCGGCGTGAAGGTGCGGCCGCTCATCCAGCCGGTGAGCACGCCGACGATGAGCTTCATGCCGTATTTTTCCGCGAGCGCGCAGAAGGTGTGGAAGCGCTCAAGCATTTCAGGGTCGATATAGTAGGGGTTCTCAGGAAGCTTGCCCGATTCCATGCGGTATTCGCGGGTGTGGTTGCCGCCGGCCTGCAGGGAGATGACCGGTTGGAAATTCTTCCAGTTGGGGAAGACGCGTAATGTGTCAAGGCCGTAGGATGCGAAGAGCTTCAGGTCGTTTTCAATGGCGACGGGGTCAAAATCCTCCCACATCGCGGTCCCGGCGTTGGATGCCCAGTAATTGGCTCCGAAAAGAAAGTTCATCGGATTGCCTCCCATGTGTTTATTTTCTTCATCATATCACGAATGCGCCCGAAAGGCAACTCTTTTGCGCTCCGGCGTCGCTCTTCCTGCGCTCATTTTTCTCCCGGGCTGCGCTCTTTCTGCTTTCATGCGCCGCTCGGAGTGCGCTCATTATGCGCTCATTATGATCCGATCCTTCCCTCCCCTGCATATCGTTATTTTCCCCGCGTACACGAATATGCCCGCCCCGGTATAGGCGTATTCCGACCTTATAATACCTCTATGTCCGCCCCTTAAGGGAATATCATATAAATATGATGTATGCCGCAGCCTTTGTGGCCTTCCCCCGCCCGTTGCTATCAGGCAATTTTGCGGCTTTTCGTTCCGCTATTTCAGCCTTTCTGTTTATGTCACGTTCTTTTCTCCATTGCAAAGTGACGAAATTCCTCTCCTCCTTTCAGGCTCCTCCCTGTCTTATTTGTGTGATTTATTCAGAGATCATTTTTTCTTTCATGCAAAATACGCTTACAGAATAGAAGAGAAGAGAAAAGAAAAGAAAAAATAAAAAAAGAATAAAAAAGAAAATAAGAGAAGAAACGAGAAGAGAAGCCTTCGGCCCGGGCGCACGCCTCCAAAGAAAAGGAAAGAAAAGAAAGGTCCCGCTTCATAACGCACCGTCCCGTAGGGGAGCCTATCAGGCTCCCGCGTCTTCTCATCGCTCGTTCCGGCCAAACGGTGCGCCGGGGACGGCGCACCCTACGAATACATTCTCCATAAACGCACCATCCCGTAGGGCGCGATGCCCACATCGCGCCGTCTTTTCCATCGCACATCCCGGTCAAACAGAACGTCGGGAGACGGATTGCCACACCAGTCTGCGGACTGGTTCGCAATGACAGATGAGGTACATTGTGCTGAATCGCTGAATCGCTATCAGCTAAATCGCTTACGGCGCAATCGTCTTCTGAAAACCGAAAACTGAAAACTGAAAACTCGTCTCACTCGTCTCGCTTCTCTTTCCCGAAAATCCGCCGAAAGGGGCTTGAAATGTATAGGCGAGTGTGCTAAAATAGAAATAACGCATTACGATTAGGAGTGAAATACATGTCCGGACATTCCAAGTGGAACAATATCAAACGTAAAAAAGAAGGCACCGACGCCAAGCGCGCGCAGGTGTTTACCCGCATCGGCCGTGAAATGGCCGTTGCTATCAAGGAAGGCGGCGCCGATCCTGTCGCCAACAGCAAATTAAAGGACGTCATCGCCAAGGCGAAGGCCAACAACGTCCCGAACGACAATATTCAGCGCATGCTCTCCAAGTATACCAGCGAGGGCGGCGGCAACTTTGAAAGCGTTACCTACGAAGGCTACGGCCCCGAAGGCGTTGCCGTCATCGTCGAAGCCGCGACCGACAACCGCAACCGCACCGCGTCCGACATCCGCCACTATTTCGACAAATACGGCGGAAACCTCGGCGCACAGAATAGCGTCAGTTGGCAGTTCGAGCGCAAGGGCGTCCTTGTCATCGACCGCGCGGAGCTCGAGGACGAAGAAGACGACATGATGATGATCGCCGTCGACGCGGGCGCCGAAGATTTCGAAGCCAGCGAAGAGACCTTCGAGATCACCACCGACGTGGATTCTCTCGGTGAAGTGCGCGAAAACCTTGAAAAGCAGGGCTATCGCTTCATCGTTGCCGAAGAGCAGATGATCGCCACCAACACCGTCAAGATCGCCGACCCGGATAACGCCGCGAAATTCCAGAAGTTCCTGGATATGCTCGACGAGTGCGACGACGTGCAGAACGTCTGGCACAACTGGGACGAAGAATAATCCCCCAAAATCAAACTGCCGCCTCCTATAAGCGGCAGTTTTTTATTATGGATAGGAGATTTATCATGTCTGAAAAAGTAAACATTCTGTTCGACCTGAATATCGACGGCGACTGCACCAACCTCGGCGCGCTCGCGGTGCTCAACGTCCTCGCCAATCAGGGCAAAGCCAATATCCTTGCGACCACGGCCTGCTTTGATTCCCCGCTCGCCACCGGCTGCATCAAAGCCCTCAACCGCTATTACGGCCATCCCGACATCCCGGTGGGCATCCTGCACCGCCAGAAAGCCACCCACCCGACCAACTTCCTAAAGTGCGTCAATAAAACCTTCTGCCCCGACCACCCCGAAGGCGAGGAGGTCCCCGACACGGTGGAGGTCATGAGAAGA
>JAKSPX010000212.1 GCA_024404415.1 Clostridia bacterium
GTCTGATGATCCGGCGTTGACGGTGATCTAGTCGCTGACCCCGGTCGGCGCTTCCTCTTTTTCAAGATCGACGGGGTAGAGGATGGTAGCGCAGTGATGTATGGTACCGCCCGTCAGCGCCTCGATCGCCCCGTAGTCTTTTCCTTCGCTTGCGATCACAAAACGCAGTTCATCGCCCTCACGCGCCCATCCTGTGAGCGCGGTGCTGAGACCCGAAAGGTCTTTCGTGACGTCGACAAAGGCCGTCACCAGCGTATGATCATCAAACCACTCTTTCGGGAGGATCGGGAAGGCTTCGGCGTCCGCGTCCGGCACATAGGCAAGCACCATGTTACGGTAGATCTCGTACTGTTCCGCCGAACGGCAGACGGTATACTCCTCGATCTCCTTGGGAAGCAGAAAATCCTCCCGGTAGCTCTGACCGGCCATGCCGTGATAGAGGAAGACCGGCTCGGTGATATCCTTTACGGTCGGGGTCTCTCCTTTCACGATATAGAAGGCGTAATTGCAGTTTCCCGCCGCCCACTCGGCATGGACTTCGTAGATCCAGCCGCCGTTTTCAAGCGTAAGCTCCCCCGCGATCAGCCCGGTTTCCTTGGCCTGATCGTCCTTTGACACGTCGCCCAGATACCGGTCGCTCCATCTTCTGACCGAGACCGTCTGCGGTTCACGGGCAAGGGTAAGCGTCGCGGTGTCTTCCGACGTTTCAAATCGCTGCATCCATTTCGGATTTTCCAACGGATGCGCGGAATCACCTTCGCAGGAACCGCGCTCACTTTCCCATGAATAGGTACCGCGCATGGGCTCCCAACTCTCCTCCCCGACTGTGACGGTGAGTGCGGGCGGCATCATCTCATCCGCCGGGTCAAGCGGCATGAGCCTTTCGATCCAGCGGACACAGGGTTCGGTGGTGTCCTCCGGCTCAGTGGTCGAAGGCGAGGTCAGAGCATAGCCGCCCTGCACCATATAATAGTTACCGTCCTCCGCGATGACCAAAAGGAAAAAGAGCTTGTTGGATTTGAGGAAATAGCATTCCGCCGCGTTTTCGATGAATTCCTCGCGGGAATAGCCGTTTGACCACATTTCCGGCACATCAAAGGCTTTTTTGATTTCTTCCTCGGTCGGTGAACAGGCTTCAAGCCTGCCCATTTCCTCCCACACACCGTTATCCCCGGCGGCCACCGAGAGCTTTTTCCCCTCAAAGCGGTAATACGGCGCGTTTTCCCGCTTTTCGATGAAGCTGAACGCCCCGTTATAATAGATCACGTCATCCACCTGATAATCGCCCTCCGGCATGGCGAGAGGTTTATCTTTATCCTTCTCCGCGCTCTTTTGGATGTAGTCCTTTTCCAAAATCTCGTAACTATTATCCATCGCTTTAATGTGCTCATCCGCGTCGTCGCCGATGAGCTCGGTCACGTTGTTGCGCCCGATGAAATCCGCGTGATAATCCAGCTCGCGGATAACGTACCCGCCGTCTTCATCATAGGCATAGCGGATCTCCAGAACGCCGTCGGTCAGAAGATGCACGCCGGTCAGTTGATAACTGCCCGTAAACGCAAGATCCTCGTCGAGCTTTGCCGTGCCGCCATCCTGCATGGCAGGGAAATAAGTGCTGTACGTCTTCGCCGCCGGGTCGATCCTCTCTACCTTCCCGATCGGGTCTCCCACCTTCAACTCCGCAAAGGCTGCGTGGGAAAGCTTCTTCGCCATATAGACAGGATAGCCGTATGGCTGACCTTCATGATCGAAGAAGACATAGTACCGCGCGCCTCTGTCCGTCATGTAGACCGCGTAATAGTGTTCGCCCTTTTCGGTCTTTATATGGCGGAGGTTAGGGGTCGGGTAGTGGCCGATGATGGCCGCGGTCTGCCAATAAGAATCGCTCAGCATGGACATTCTGTTCAGATTGGGCCTGATGTCCTCTAAAAGCTCCCCCTCCGGGTAAGGATATTCCCGCAGGGAGCGCCATTTCGGAAGGAGTTTATCTTCAAGGAGCGCCACGTCATCCTCGAAGGTGTGCTCCGCCGAAAGCACGATGTTTTCCACTTTGTGATGAATGTCCTTCTCCACAGGGTCGGTCAAAAGGCAGACCGCCGCGATGACCGACGCGAGGATGGCGGCGAGGATGATCCAGAAGGCGGGCTTTTTGTAATTGAGCACCGACCTGACTCGTGCTTTGATGCCGACCTCCCCGAAGGCCAGGGGGCAGGCGGAGACCAGTTTCCCGGGGCGGCTCACCTTCAATAGCGCCTCGGAATAGTCGGCGCGGGCGGGAATATCCAGCTTCTCCGCCACCTTTTCGTCGCAGGCCAGTTCGATATCCCGCGTGAAGAGGATGTACCCGAGCCACATCAAAGGGTTAAACCAATAGACCGAGAGTAAAAGCCACCCGAAGGGCTTCCAGAAATGGTCGCCGCGTCTGAGGTGAGCGCGTTCATGGCATAATACCAGTTCTTCCGTCCGCTCGTCCATCCCGTAAGGCAGATAGATCTTCGGTCGGATGACACCTAAAATGAAGGGAGTCTGAACGGTTTTCCCCCGAAAGACCTTCTTTTCCCCTTCTTTCGCGCCCTTCACCGTGTGGCAAAGGCGGAAATAGCTGAATGCGGCGTAGAGGAGCATGAGGGCGGCCCCCACGAGCCACACCCACGCGGCGACCTCCGTGATGACGGCTAAAGGCGCTTTTTCCGCCGCAGAGGCCGCGGGCGCGAAAGTCTCCTCCAGCATCGGATTGATCTGGTTATTGACCGCCTCAAAGCCGCTCGATACGGCGGGATGGGGCGACGTAGTGATGGTCGGCGGCACCGTTTCCCTGCTCGGGATCAGCGAAAGCACGCTCTTGATCGACCACGGCAAAACCAGCCGGATGGCTGCGAGCGCCCATAACGCCGCCGCAAACGCCTTCGGCGCGCGCCGGAAGATCAGCCGCAGGGCGAGGATGGCCAGAACCACCCAGCCCGCCGCGAGCGACATATTGAGAAGGCTGATGAAAATACCCGTCATACGCCGTGCTCCTTTCTGTAATCCCCGATGAGCTTTTCGATCTCATCCACATCGGCCTCGGTGAGCCTGCCTCCCCTTGCAAACGCCGCGATGAACGCGGGGAGCGAGCCTTCAAAGCGCTTTTCCACCAGCTCGTCGATGTCCGAAGCCTGCACCTCCCCCTTGGAGACCAGCGACGTGACGATCGAATTTTCGTTTTTGAGCACCCCGCGCTCGGAGAGGCGTTTGATGACCGTGTAGGTGGTCGTCGGCTTCCAACCGAGCTTTTCACCCGCGAGGCGCACCAATTCCCCACTTCCGACCGGCTCGTGTTCCCAGAGAAGCAGGCAGAAGCGGTATTCGCTTTCAAAGATTTTCGGTGTTTCCATAATGATTTCCTTCCTTACTTGCCCCGATTCGTCTCTAATGTATTAGACTAATTGTAGTCTAACACGTTAGAGTGGATTTGTCAAGAGGATTTTTCCTTTTTGCGCGACCCTGAGTGGAAATGGATGTGCGGTGACCATAATCCGTCGAAGACGGATTTCATCCACCAAAGGTGGATTTCATCATGCAATGATTTCATCCGTGAAACGGATTTCATTGAGTAGGGAACGCCGTCCCCGGCGTTCCGGGAGGCCGGAATATACGCCGAAAAGGACGGCGCGATGTGGGCATCGCGCCCTACGGGTTCATCCGCGTTTACGCGGATTT
>JAKSPX010000213.1 GCA_024404415.1 Clostridia bacterium
CGTGGGAGAGCGGCAGGATGAAGTTTTCGGAGAAGGCGTAGGACATCGGGAAGGTGATCCTGTCGTGAACGGAAGAACGCTCTTTTTCTCCTGCGGCGAAATAGCCGAGGGTGTCGTGCATCCAGCCGAGGTTCCACTTGTAATCAAAGCCCAGCCCACCGTCCGAGGTGCCTGCCGTCACGCCCCGGCGGTCGGAGGATTCCTCCGCGATGGTGATCACGTCGGGATGCTCGGCCCTGAGTGCGTCGTTGAGGCGCTGAAGAAATTCGTATGCGGCCGTGTTTTCACCTGAAGACGCGGAATGATCCAGCATATAGGTCACGGCGTCGACGCGAAGCCCGTCGACGTGGTATTCTTCAATCCAGTAAAGGGCGCTGGAGAGGAGGAAGCTTCTGACCTCGTTTTTCCCGAGGTCGAAGGCGCGCGTCTGCCAGACGGGGAACTCTGCCAAGGAATCGTCGGCGTATTCGTAAAGTCGTGTGCCGTCGAATTCATAAAGCCCGCATTCGTCCTTCGGGAAATGCGCGCCCACCCAGTCGAGAATGACGCCCAGCCCCGCTTTGTGGCACTCGTTGATAAAGGCCATGAAGTCCTTCGGCGTGCCGTAACGGGAGGTTGGGGCGAAGAAGCCGGTGACCTGATACCCCCACGAAGCATCCAGCGGGTGCTCCATGACGGGCAGAAGCTCGATGTGGGTGTAGCCCATGGACTTGACGTAGGGGATGAGCTCAGGGGACAAACGGGTATAGGAAAAAGGCTCGCCGGTCTCATACGTTTTCCACGAGCCGATATGCAGTTCATAAATGAGGAGCGGCTTGGATTCTCTCGCCGTTTTCCGGCGGTAGGAAAGCCACGGGCCGTCCTGCCAGGGGAATTCCCGAAGGGAATAAAGGCGGCTGGCTGTGCCGGGTCGCTTTTCGGAGAAAAAGGCGAAGGGATCCGCCTTGTAGACCATCCTCCCGTCCTTTTGTGTGATGACGTATTTATAAAGGTCAAACTCGTGAAGATCGTCGGCGAAGGCGTACCAGAAATCGCCGTGGAAACGGAGCATCGGTATGCCGGGGAGCTGCCATGAGGAGAAATCGCCTACCACGGCGCACGCTCTTGCACCGGGCGCCCAAACGACAAATTCCCACCCGTGTCGGCCGTTTCTGATGGCAGGATGCGCGCCTAAAAACTGAAAAGCGCGTCGGTTGGTACCCTCCTTGAAGAGGTACACCGCAAGATCGAAGCGCTCGTCCTCGGCGGAGGGGAAGGGGATGGGGCGGTTGGTCACGGCGTGGCGATCTCCTTTCTTTACTCACATTTGATTCTTAACCATATTATACAACAAAACTCTGAAAAATGAAAGCAAAAATTGTACAAAATTTTGAGATGTTTTTTGTGCGGGTGAAAGAAAGCACCGCCGTCCGCCCCCGCAAGATTGACAGAAAGAGCATAAGATGGTATAATATATCCCTACTATCAGGAAAAGAGAGGAACTTCCTTTGGATATTCTTGAAAAATACCCGGCTTTGGCGGACATCCTTCCGTCGGTCGAAAAGCCCGCGCGCTACATCGGCGGGGAATACGGCCAGACCTTCAAGGAAAGCGCCGACCTGCGGCTGGTTTTCTGCTTCCCGGACACCTATGAGATCGGCATGTCGCACCTCGGCATGCGCATTCTCACCGGGCTTTATAACGACACCGAGGGCATTTCCTGCGAAAGAGCCTTCTGCCCGTGGGTGGACATGGAGCCGGAAATGCGCGAGGCGGGCATTCCGCTTTACTCGCTGGAGAGTGGCACGCCGCTTAAGGATTTCGACGCGGTCTGCTTCACGCTCCAGTATGAGCTCTGCTACACCAACGTCCTGACCATGCTCTCCCTCGGCGGGATCCATCCCATCGCAAGTGAACGCGGGGAAGACGAGCCGGTCATCATCGGCGGCGGCCCCTGCACCTTCAACGGCGAGCCCATCGCCAAATTCTTCGATATTTTCATCATCGGCGAGGGCGAGGAGGTCAACCGAGAGCTCGCACTCCTGCAGCTAAAGTGCAAGCGCGAGGGCGTCTCCAAGCGCGAATTCCTCAAGCGTGCAAGCGCGATCGGCGGCTGCTATGTACCGTCTTTATACGATGTGGAGTATAACCCTGACGGCACCATCAAGGCCTACATCCCCCGCGAAGGCGCGCCGGAAAAGGTGACCAAGCGCATCGTCTCCGACCTCGATTCCATGTATTTCCCGAAGTCCTTCACCGTGCCGACCACCGAGGCCATCCACGACCGCGCCATGGTGGAGCTCTTCCGCGGCTGTATCCGCGGCTGCCGCTTCTGCCAGGCCGGACACAGCTGGCGGCCCATGCGCCGCAAGAGCCCCGAGTCGGTTGTCGAGCAGGCCAAGGAACACATTGCCTATTCCGGCTGCGAGGAGATCAACCTGCTCTCCCTTTCCTCCAGCGACTACAAAGAGCTTCAGAAGGTCTGCGACGATCTTCTGGAGTATAGCGAGCCCAAGGGCGTCGGCATTTCGCTCCCGTCCTTACGCGCGGACAGCTTCTCCGTTGAGCTTCTCGAAAAACTCCAGCGCGTCAAGAAAAGCGGCCTGACCTTTGCGCCGGAAGCCGGTACCCAGCGCCTGCGCGACGTCATCAACAAAAATATCACCGAGGAAGCCATCCTGAACGCCTGCTCCATGGCGTTTTCGCACGGCTGGAACGGCGTCAAGCTCTATTTCATGATGGGCCTGCCCACCGAGACCTTCGAGGATCTCAAGGGCATCGCCGAAATGTCCAACCACGTGCTCTACACCTGGCGGCAGACGGCGCTGAACAAAAACCGCGGCGCACGCATCACCGTCAGTACCTCCTCCTTCGTCCCCAAGCCCTTCACGCCATTCCAGTGGGCCGCGCAGGACACGGAGGAACAGCTCCGCGAAAAGATCGACTTTCTCCGCGACAACATCAAGGGCAAATCGGTCACCTACGCGTGGCACGAGCCCAAAGTCTCCAAGCTCGAGAGCCTCTTCGCCCGCGGCGACCGCAAATTAGGCGACGCGATCTACCTTGCGTGGTCGCGCGGCTGCCGGTTTGACGGCTGGGACGAGCAGATGAAGTTCGATATCTGGATGGAAGTGCTTTCCGACCTCTCGCTCGATTTCGACTTCTACGCCACCCGCGCAAGAGGGGAGGACGAGGTCCTTCCGTGGGACGTCATCGACGTCGGCGTGAAGAAAAGCTACCTGCTCGCGGGCTGGCATGACGCACTCAAGGACACGCCGTGGCCGGACTGCCGTGAAAAATGTATGAACTGCGGCGCGAGATGCCTGAATGACGGCGTCTGCATGACCGATTAAGGAGGGACGGGACGTGGAAGAAAAAGTCAAAGTGCGCTTCCGCTTCGAAAAGACCGGCAGCGCCGCCTTCATCTCGCACCTCGACCTGATGCGGACTCTGGGCCGCGCCCTTTCCCGCGCGGAGATCCCGGCGGCCAAAACCAACGGCTTCAACCCGCACGCCTATATCTCCATTCCCTGCGCCCTTTCGCTCGGGTATGAGGGAACGGCGGAAATGGCGGACATCGGTCTGCCTTCGGATTTTTCACCGGCTCTGATCCCGGAGCGCATGGACAAGGTGCTCCCGGACGGCATCCGTGTCCGCGAAGCCTCTGTCATCACGCGCAAGGCGGGCGAGATCGCCTTCGCCGACTATGACCTCATCT
>JAKSPX010000214.1 GCA_024404415.1 Clostridia bacterium
ATCCGCATCATCCTCTCGCTCCTTTTGCTCCTCGCGGCATTCCTTCTGCCGCTCAGGGAGCCATATAAGACGCTTCTCTTCCTCGCCCCGTGGCTGCTTGCGGGTGCCGACGTGTTGTGGGGGGCTCTCAAAAACATCCTCCACGGCGAGGTCTTCGACGAGGAATTCCTGATGGCCGTCGCCACCGTCGGCGCGCTGGCGCTCAGGGAATACCCCGAGGCCGCCGCCGTGATGATCCTTTATCAATTAGGTGAATTATTGCAGGACATGGCGGTAGACAAAAGCCGCGATTCCATCGCCGATCTGATGAACCTCAAGCCCGAAACGGTTTTCGTGCTCCGTAACGGCGAAGAGCTTGAGGTCGCGCCCGAAGAGGTCGCCGTCGGGGAGACCATCGTCGTGCGTCCCGGCGAGCGCGTGCCTTTGGACGGCGTGATCACCGAGGGCGAGACGACCTTTGACCTCTCGGCCCTGACCGGCGAAAGCCGCCCGGTGAAGGCCGGGGTGAGCGACGAGGTGAAAAGCGGCGGCGTGAATGCCTCCGGCGTGATCCGCATCCGCGTCACGCGGCCTTACGGCGAAAGCACCGTCGCCCGCATCCTCGATCTGGTGGAGAATTCCGCCGAAAAGAAGGCCAAAACCGAAAATTTCATCACGCGTTTCTCGCGCGTCTATACCCCCATCGTGGTGGCTCTCGCGGTCATCATCGCCATTCTTCCCCCGCTTTTGGGCGGCGAATGGCATGAATGGATCCGCCGCGCGCTGACTTTCCTGATGGTCTCCTGCCCCTGCGCGCTGGTCATTTCGGTGCCGCTCGCCTTTTTCGGCGGCATCGGCGGCGCGGCCAAGGAGGGCATTCTGGTCAAAGGCGCGTCGGTCTTTGAAACGCTCGCCAGGGTCGACACCGTGGTCTTCGACAAGACCGGCACACTGACCGAAGGCAAATTCGAGGTCACCGCCATTCACCCGGAGACCATGTCCGAAGCGGCCTTACTGGACGTTGCCGCCGCGGCTGAAAGCTTCTCCACCCACCCGGTCGCGGGCTCCATCCAGCGGGCGCACGGCGGGCATATCGACCGCAAGCGCATTCAGAACGTCAAAGAACTCGCCGGGCTCGGCGTGGAGGCCGTCATCGACGGGCAGAAGACGCTGGTCGGCAGCAGCAAGCTGATGGAGGCAGAGGGTGTGGATATCCACCACTGCCACCTCGCGGGAACGGTGGTGCACATCGCGCGCGAGGGCGAATACCTCGGCCACATCGTCATCTCCGACGTCGTCAAGGAGGATAGCGCCGAGGCAATCAGATCGCTCAAGGCCTGCGGCGTGAAAAAGACCGCCATGCTCACCGGCGACGGCGCGGTGGTCGCCGACGAACTTCAGAAGACGCTCGGCATCGACGAGGCTTTTGCCGGGCTTCTGCCGGAGGACAAGGTCGGGAAGGTGGAAAAATACCTTTCGGAAGGCCGCGTCACCGCCTTTGTGGGCGACGGCATCAACGATGCGCCGGTCATCATGCGCGCCGACGTCGGTTTCGCTATGGGCGCGCTCGGAAGCGACGCCGCGGTCGAGGCTGCCGACGTGGTTTTAAGTGACGACCGACCCTCCAAGATCGCGCGCTCCCTCCGCATCGCCCGCCGCACGCTTCGCATCGCCCGTGAAAACATCGTCGTTGCGCTGGCGGCCAAGCTGATCGTCATGATCCTCGGCTTATTCGGCGCGGTCAGCCTGTGGTTTGCGGTCTTCATGGACGTCGGCGTGGCCGTGCTCACCACGCTCAATTCCCTCAGAGCGTTGAAATCAAAATAATCAGATTCACGAAAATCCGTTTTGAATTTTCCCATATTTATCCATCAACGTCGGGAAGGATGGGACGCACCTTTTCAATCCGTAGGGCGCGATGCCCACATCGCGCCGGAAAGCCAGATATTGCACGGACAATACGGCGCGATGTGGGCATCGCGCCCTACGGCAGAAATCTAAAAGAGGAGTGGTTTCTCATGGCGATCACGGTAAACATCTATTATACAGGCGAAAAGGACAACGCAAGAAAATTTGCCGAAGAAATGCTCTCCTCGGGGACAGTCGCCCACATAAAAGCAGAAGACGGAAATTTGAAATACGACTATTATTTGCCGATGGATGATCCTTCAACGGTTCTCTTGGTCGACAGCTGGTCATCGCAGGAGGCGCTTGATCTTCATCACGCTTCTCCCATGATGAAGACGATCTCGGAATTAAGAAATAAATATGACCTTCACATGAAGGTCGAAAGATTTGTTTCCGATGACAAAATCCCCGAGCAGGATCAGAAATTCATCAAAAAGTAAATCAGTTCCGTTTTTCACGCAAAAGACCGCCCGCCGAAGAGAATCAGCTTCTCCTTCGGCGGGCATTGCTCTGTAAGTTTTTTAGCGGAAATCAGGTCATATCTCCGCCGAGGACTTCCCCGGTATAGAGGTCGACCCAGACCCGGACGATCTCATCAAATATGCCTTCATGGTTTTCAAATTGCAGGACCCATGCGTAGCGGGTATTCTCCGCGTATTGCGCGTCGATGATCATCCTGTCGGTGAACATCCAGTTGGGAAGAACGATCTCAACTTCCGCTTTGGCAAGCGTGTAGGTGTCCTCCCATGAACCGGTGAAAGCCTCTGCCGCGCCGATGGCGACCGCTTCTTCCTGGGTCAGCGGCGCGTCACTTTCATCGTGGTCGTCGATGAGCGGGAAATTGAAGACGACCAGATTCTGCATCCGCCCGTTCTGCGGGTTGATGGCGATGCGCACCATTTCATAGACGTTGAAAACGCCCGGCTCGACCTCATGAGAGAAATCCAGCGACCAAAACCCTTCGTCGTATTTCTCGATTCCGGACAGATTATAGCCCTGCGGCACCGGGAGCTTTTCCATGTAACCTCTGGCGCACGCCTCGGCTTCCTCATCGCTCGATACCTTGGCCAGAGGCTCAAGCTCAAAGGTTTCGATGCTCGAAATGCGCAGAAGCGCGCCGGTCTTCGCGTGGAAGGTCACGGTCGTGCCGATGTCCTCGGCCACGAAGCCGACCTCGGCTTCCTCGCGGTCGTAACTCAGGTTGTTCTGCCGTGTGACCGTCATTTCGTCGGTCGAAATGTCTTCGATGCCCACCGCTTCCAGTATCTTGATGGCCTCGCGGATGAACCAGACGTCGTCAAGCTCTTCGCCTTCCTCCGTCTCCCCCGGATCCTCCGCGGAGGTCAGCACTTCCTCCCCGTAAGTCGTGGTCTGGTGGATCTCGTAAGAACCGAAGCCGTCGTTTCCCTCTCCCATAGGTACCGGGTCGGGAAGCGACCACTTTTTCGCCGCCGCGTACCCCCCCACCGCGAGCGTCGAAAGAAGCGCCGCGGTGATCAGCGCCGTCAGGGCGACGCGCCGGGGCTTTCTCCCTTTGAATATCCTCTTTTCCGATGAAGCCGCGCTTCCCCCGCGCATCACTTTCCGGAAAATGCGTTCCTTTTCCATTTCGTCCGGTACAACAGCATCATACGCCCGGACGATCTTTTCGTTTTTCACAGTATCGTCCCTCCCATTTTCTTTTTCAGAAGCTCCCGTGCGCGCTTGAGGCGGCTTCGGACGGCGGTCTCGGTCAGCTCCAGCATTTCGGCGACCTCGCGCGCAAGATACCCCTCGTAATAACCTGGGTCGACCACGATACGG
>JAKSPX010000215.1 GCA_024404415.1 Clostridia bacterium
ATCAAAATGATCGCAATAGCGCGACGGCACGAATTCTTCCGGCACGCCGAACGTGAATTTTTTCATCATATCCTCCTGTTCCTATATGGCTCCCCCTCCGGGGGAGCTGTCGAGCAACGCGAGACTGAGAGGGCTGGAAGGCAGTAAGTCAAAGAACATAACACCTTGAAATGACATCGTGCGTTGCCCTCTCAGGCACGTCTTCGACGTGCCAGCTCCCCCAGAGGGGGAGCCTACCTACATCGTGCTGAATCGCTAAATCGCTTTTCTGAAAACTGAAAACTGAAAACTCCGCCCTCGTCTCCTCGTCTTCTGAAAACTGAAAACTGAAAACTGAAAACTTTTCCTCACTCACTCAGTCCCGCGTACACCACGTTTCTGAGCCGCGGCTGATAATACTCCTCGTGGGGATTGAGCATGTGGTGGGCGTAGAACACGCCGAGGTTTTCATCCGGGTCGACCAAAATGGTCGCGCCCGCCGCGCCGCCCCAGCCGAATTCCGAATAGAAGCCGGGGAAGCCCCCCTTCGCGGGGTCGATCATGGCCCTTTCGCCGAGGCCGTAGCCGTAGCCCGTGAGCTGTTTCCAGGTGAAGTCCGCCGCCTGCGCCGGGGTCAATTGATTGGTGCGCAAAAGCTCCACCGTGCCGGGCGCGAGAATGCGTTCGCCGTTGATTCCTTTTCCGTACCCGGCCAGCGCCGCGGCCAGAAGGGCGTAATCATCGACCGAGGTGGTGATGCCCGCGCCGCCGCTGTCGTAATTTTCGCCGAAACGGTAGCTCGCCTTTTTGCCGATGTTTCGGAGCACGCCCTCCTCGCCTCTGCCCTCTCTCTGGAGCGCCACAAGGTCGGTCGCGCCGTTCACGTCCCAGATATATTGCTCAGCCATGCGCTTTTCGGCCTCCGCCGTCGGGTGATAGGAGGAATCCTTCATGCCGAGCGGGTCAAAGATGTGGTTTTTCACGTAATCGGCGAATCTCTCGCCGGAAACCACCTCCACCACCGCCGCTAAAACGTCGTGGCAGAGAGAATAATTCCAGTGGTTGCCCGGGTCGAAGACCAAAGGATCCTCGGCGAGGCACTCCGCGACCTTTAATGTGTCCATCTTCCCGCCCGTGAGCGCACGAGCCTTTTCAAAGGCCGGGGTGGCGGAATTGTAGGTCAGCCCCGCCGTCATGGTGAAGAGGTGGCGAAGGGTGATCGGGCGGTCGGGACGGCGGAGGCTTTCGTCCTTATCCTTCACCTTCACGTCCTTGTATGCCGGGATAATGTCGTAAAGCGGGTCGTCCAGGAGGAAATACCCCTTTTCGTAAAGCTGTAAGGCCGCCGTCACGGTGGTCACCTTGGAGCAGGAATAGATGTTGAAAAGCTCGTTTCCTTCCATTTTTACGCCGTTTTCAAGGTCGGAATAGCCCGAAGCGTAGGAAAACACCTTTTCCCCGTCCTTGTAGACGACGATGGCGTTGCCCGGGATGATCCACCCGGTCAACCGGTCCATGAAATCTTTTACGCATTGGAATTGCATATTCTCAAGTCCTTTCGGTTGTAAAGTTTTCAGTTTTCAGAGGTCAGTTTTCAGAAGCGCGATTACGCTTTTACGCGATTACGCCCTTAGCCTCCCTCTTCGAGGGAGGTGGCAAAAACGAAGTTTTTGACGGAAGGAGTAACGAGAATGTTGCGAAAAAGGAAAATCTCACGTACCGCAGGCATTAACTCCTTCAGTCGCTCCTTCGTCGCGCCAGCTCCCTCAGAGAGGGAGCCTTCCGGGCTTGCGCTAAATCGCCAAATAGCTAAATCGCTTTCTCCCAATATTCCTTCGCTCTCGGCATATCCTCTTCGTCATAAATGCCGTGCAAGAACATGTCGCCCTCGAAATCATATTCCCGGAGAAGCTTCGCCGTGAGGGCGAAATCCACGATGCCGCGCCCGGTGCCGGTGAAGGCGATGCCCTCTCCCGGGAGGATATCCTTGCCGTGGGCAAGAGCGATATCGTGCCCGTAATAGTCAAAAGCCTTGCGGATGGTCGCCTCCACCTCTTCCGGGTGCGCATGACCCGCGTGGAAGAGATTCGCGCAGTCGAGGATCATCTTCAGGTTGGGCGAACCCACGTCATCGAGCATTCTTCTTGCGATCTCCGGCGAGGAGACGACGTTCGCGGCTTCGGACTCGATGGCGAGGATCAGGCCGTATTTTTCCGCCATGACAGATGCGCGGCGGCTGGTCTCGAGAGAATCGCGGTAGGCTTCCTCGCCTGCGTTCTCGGGCGAATAGTCCCAGAGGCCGCTTTTCGCGCGCGTGCCGGAGCAGAGCGAGATATATTCCGCGCCGAGGGCGGCGGAGGCCTCCAGAAAGCCGTCGAAGCGGGCAAGCCCCTCCTCGCGCACCGCCTTATCCGGGTGCGCCATGTTGAAGGTGCCGTTGGTGGCGATGATGGGCAGGTCGTATTTTTCGGACGCCGCGAGAATGGCGTCTATGGTTTCGTCCGTGATCTCCGGGGGGATCTCGATGACGCCGTCGGAGGTGAAATCACTCTCCGCGACTGAGGAGAAGGCAAACTGGACGGCCTCAAAGCCCATCCTTCTGATCTTTTTGAAAAGTGCGTCCGCCGTGAGCGCCGGAACGCCCGGCTTCTCGAAATCGGTGGTGCAGATACCCGTGCGCATGATCTCCGCCTCCAATCAACTATTTTCTTCATTTTAGCAGAATCCCCCGCCCTTCGCAAGCTTTTTTCCTCCTCCTCTTGCAATTTCGGGAGATTGTGATATAATGCGAGTACGCTACCCGCGCATTTGCGAAGCCCCCCACCGAGCTCACATCTGCCGCCGTAGGGAATGCCGTCCCCGGCATTCCGTTTGCCACGGATGTGCGATGAGAAGAGCGGGCGATTCGTGAACCGCCCCTACGGGACGGTCTTCTGAAAACTGAAAACTGAAAACTATCTCCGCTAAATCGCTATCAGCTAAATCGCTTCATAATAAAGGAATCACAAAATGGAAATCGTCATCATCGGCGCAGGCAAGATCGGCATGACGCTGGCCTCCACCCTTTCGCAGGACGGCCACGACATCACCCTGATCGACAACGACCCTGAAATCATCGAAAACGCCATCAACCGCAACGACCTCAACGGCGTCGTGGGCAACGGCGTCAACTTTGCCGTCCAGCGCGAGGCGGGCGTCAACCACGCCGACGTGGTCATCGCCACCACCTACTCCGACGAGATCAATATGCTCTGCTGTCTGGTGGCCAAAAAGATCGGCGTGCGCCACACCGTGGCCCGCATCCGCGACCCGGAATACTCCCGTCAATTCCTCTTCATGCTGGATGAAATGGGCCTCGACATGGTGGTCAACCCCGAAATGGAGGCCGCGCGCGAGATCTCGAGGATCTTGCGTTACCCCTACGCCATCGGCGTGGACACCTTTGCCAAGGGCAAGGTCGACCTTGCGGAGATGAAGATCCCGCAGGGCTCGGTGCTCGACGGGATGCGCGTCACCGACATCCCCAAAAAGCTCAACGTCCGCATCCTCGTCTGCGCCGTCCAGCACGGCGACGAGGTCTATATTCCCCGCGGCGAAAGCGTCCTTCACGCGGGCGACCGCATCCATTTCACCTCCTCGCACAAGCAGCCGGCCGTCTCCTTCCGCACGATCGACGCGGCGCGTCAGAAGCTCAAGAGCG
>JAKSPX010000216.1 GCA_024404415.1 Clostridia bacterium
GCCGTGGTGGTCGGTGATGACGCCGCCGGCGGCGATGGCCGCACGTACGCCGCAGTTCCATATAGCCTGATGCAGTCTCAAGGCCTCGTGCGGGTCGGCGGGGGGATTATCGACGATGAAGCGGTCGTAGATCATCGCGCCCCATTCATACCAGTGCGAGAAGTGGGCGATGAAGCGCGCCTCGGGGAAATTGGTCTCGACGGCGTTTTTCATGTCCCAGTAGATCTTTTCGATCTTGTCGTAGGGGGCGATGCTGTCCATGGTGCCGAAAAGCTGCGGGAGGTCCATCATGTGGCCGGGGTAGAAGAAGGTGATCTTCTCCTTCCACCACTTTTCGCCGTACTCACTGCCGAGGTCCTCCGCACCGTATTTCGCAAAGGTGCGCAGTAAGATGCGCTCTTCGACTTCGACCAGCTCTTCCACGCCCTCGATGGCGACGTTCATGAACGCGCCGGGCTTGGCCACGCCGACGATCTTCTTGATGAGGGACGAGGTCTCGGCCTCGTCGTAAAGGCGCATGACCGAGGGCTTGAATTTCTGCAAAAGCTCGCGGGAGGCCGCAAAAGCGGAGGAGAGATCCTTGAAGAGGAAGCCGCGGAATTTTCTGACCTCCGGCATTTCGTACATGCGCATCTGCGCCTTGGTGATGACGCCGAGGGTGCCTTCGCTGCCGATGAAGATCTGGTTGAGGTCGGGGCCTGCCGCGTGCTTGGGGGCGGGAGAGGTGTAGATGATGTCGCCGTTGGGGAGCACGACCTCCATCTGGAGCGCCATGTCGTCGATCTTGCCGTACTTGGTGGAAACGACGCCGATGCCGCGGTGCGCGAGGAAGCCGCCGACGGTGGAGCAGGTGAGGGAGGACGGGAAGTGCATGGTGGAGTAGCCCTTTTCGTTGGCCGCCCACTCGACATGCTTGTAGACCGCGCCGGTACCGGTCTCGATGTACATGCCCTTTTCGTTCACGTCGTAGATCTTGTTCATGCGCTTGGTGTCGAGGAGGATGCCGCCCGCGACCGGAATGGCGCCGCCCTGCGTACCGCCGCCGCCGCCCCAGCAGGTGACGGGGATCTTATAGTAGTTGGCGATCTTCAAAACTTTGGAGGTTTCTTCCGCATCCTTGGGGGAGACGATGAAATCCGCCTCGGGCATGCGCTTGCCGCGGTCGGACCACATGCGGGAGAGCCAGTAGTAGTCCACGCCGTGGGTCAGTTTGTCGATCTCGCGGGTGGAGGTGTTTTCCCGGCCGACAGCGTCCTCAAGCTCGGTGAGGATCATGTCGGTCATAAATTCGTTCATGATCATGATGCTTTTTGCCTTTCGATTCGTAAATTACAGTTTGATATTCTGATTCCGTTTTTGAGGCAGCTCTGCCGCCTCAAAAACACCTTCAAAAGCGAGCTTCAGCGAGCTCTCGCGCCGAGCAAAGCGTCCGAAGGACGATGCGATAAGCGCGAGTGAAAACAGTTGGAAAACGAAGTTTTACAACTGAGCCGCAAGGCTTCTTTCTTCTGCGCCGCCCGCGTAGCTCCGCGTGGAGATGGGCGCGGCACGTTCCAACGTGGCGGCAAGCTCGATGCGTTTGCCCGTCTCTCCGGCTTCGCCGATGGCCTCGATGACCTCTAAGGCGTGGTAGCCCATTTCAAAGGAGAGGCGCGGCTTTCTCCCGGTGCGGAGCGCCCAGCACATATCGGCGATGCCGATGCCTCTGAGCGACTCGCGGAAGGGGCAGAGAAGCGGCATCTCCTGCGTTTCGGCCCCACGGCGCTTGATGCGGTTGGCGTCGCCGAATTCGTTGGGGTCGCCGACGTATAAAGTGCCTTCATCGCCCAAAATCTCAAAAACGTGCTCGCCCGCCCCGGCGTCCGAGGTCATGGCGATATTACAAAGGAAGCCCGAACGGAATTCCAGCGTCGCGGCCAGCGTATTCGGCGTATCCACAAAGAAGTTGTCGCCGAAATCGGTGTGGCGGGGATTCAACTGCGGACGATTGGCGTTCCGGGTGAACATACGCCCCGAAACGGCTTTGACCGGGCCGAACATATTGAATAATGCGTGGAGGTAATAGCCGCCCATGTCGTAGGGGAGCCCGCCGCCGCGGCGCATCACCGAGAAGCGGCGGTAAGCGTCGTCCTCATCGCTCTTGATAAGCTGGTAGGAGCGGCCTAAGACGATGGAGCCGACGATGGGAGCCCCGATCATGCCCATATCAAGGTAATGCCGGGCACTCTGTAAGGTCGCGCCGAGGAAGGTGTCGGGCGCGGCGGCGGCCATTCTGCCGCTTTTTTCGTAAAGCGCCTTGAGTTCGTCCGCTTCCTGCATGTCCGAGGCCAGCATCTTTTCGGAATAGAGGTGCTTGCCCGCTTCTAAGATCTTTTTGCTGATCTCATAATGCGAGGCGGCGTAGGTCAGGTTGGCCACCAGCTCGATCGAGGGGTCAGACAAAATTTCGTCCACCGTCATCTTTCTGATGCCGTATTTTTCCGCCTGCTTCGAGGCCTTTTCGTCGACCATATCGGCGCAGCCGACCAGATCGGTGATGTAGAAGCGGTTTTTGAGGTTCTGATAATAGGTGTCGCTGATCATGCCGCTGCCGATGGCGGCTATCTTTACGGGTTGATATTTCATAATCGTCAATCATTGCAGCCGAGGCCGACCAAAGCGTCGTAGCTTCTCTTCACGCAGGCGAAGGGATCCTCACCGTCGGTGTCATCCTGCTCAATGACGTAGAGCGGGCAGTCGAAGCTCTTGCAGGCCGCGATGATCTTCGGCCAGTCAAGGTTGCCCTCACCAATGACGGCGAAGCGGCTGGGGGTGGACTCAAGAAGCGGTCCTCTCTGGCCGATGGCGTAGTCCTTGACGTGGACGTAGGAAACGCGGTCACTGATGGACTTGATGTAATCGGCCGGGTCACATCCGCCCGCCTGGATCCAGTGGGTGTCGGGCTGGAAGGTGACGATCTCCGGGTCGGTCTCGCGGAGAAGGATGGAAAGGCCGGTCTCTTTCCCGAAATTGATGAACTCAAAGGCGTGGAAATGGTAGATCAGCTTCTTTTCCTGCTTTTTATACCCTTCGCCGACTTCGTTTAGGTAGTGGGCGAACATCTTGAAGCCCGCGGGGGAAACAAGCTGGGTCGGGATAGAATCGACGCGGACGTACTTCGTGTCGAAAAGCTCGCACTGTTCGAGCATCTCGCTTTCGCGTTCCTCAAGGGAAAGGAAGGGGCAGAAGACCGAGTCGTTTTTCATCTTATAGGCGTCAAAGAGCTTTTTGACCGCCTTCGCGTCGAAATTCTGCGGGATGGAAAACTGGATGGTCTCAAAGCCGATCTTACGGAGCTTGCGGAGCGCGTTTTCAAGCCCGGTCATGTCGGTCGTGACATTGCGCAGGGTGTACATCTGTAAAGAGATGCGGTTCATAAGTTCCTCCTTTGTCTAATCGCGATTTAGCGTTTTGGCATATAGCGATTTAGCTCGCGCTGAGGCGCGGGACGGGGGATAAGAGACGGATTGCCACGCCATCCTGCGGGATGGCTCGCAATGACAAACCAAGAGCATTGTGCGTAACCGCGTAATCACGCAAAATCTATTTACGGTCTGTCGGTCTTGAGACCGGGAATATATTTGCAGAATTCTTTGATCTCGGAAGGATAATCGCCCGCGATCTCGGCCATGCG
>JAKSPX010000217.1 GCA_024404415.1 Clostridia bacterium
CAGCCGCCGTTGATGACCTTGGTCACGTCGCCGTGACGGCACTGGAAGTCGGCGTGGCAGATATCGTGGATGCCGGGGACCAGATAGCCGCAGCGCTCCGCGAAGAAGAAGTTGAAGGTCTTTTCGACCGAGGATTTCCACACCTTGCGGGAGATGGAGAAGGTACGGGTGATGTCGGCTCCGGCTTTGAGGAAGAAGCGGCCCTCTTCGGTGGAGTGGGAGAGATCAAAGCGCGGGTAGGCGCCGGTGTAGCGCGTGGGCGTCTTGACCGTGCCCGCGTAGCAGACCAGACCATCGTCGGCGCGGATGATCTGGAAGTCGGCGGACTTCACACCGCGGGCGATGGCCGTCTTGGCCATGTCGGGCATGTAACCTGCGTGAGAGAAGATGATCTCGTGGTCTTTCGGGAGCCAGCCCTTGGCGGTGTCGGCATCGACTTTTTCCATGCGGAGATTGGTGAAATCGTAGCTGATCTCACGTGCCGCGCCGGGTTCGGCACCCTGCATGCGGTACTGGAGGCCGATGCCGTAGACCTTGTCGCGGGCAAGCTCGGGGATCTCCCAGTAAACGGTGTTCCGCTTGTGGTTTTCAAGGCACACGAAGTGCAGACCCTCGCGGGACATATCGTTGGGCTCGGCGATCTCGCCTTCATTATATAAGTAGATGCAGAGGGTCACCACGCGGAAGCCGGGGAGGTCGGGGTAGCACTCAAAGGCGATGCGGTTGTAGTCACGGAAGTTGGCGGAGCCGGTGTCGTAGACGAGGGTGCAGAGGCCCCAGCCGCGGCCGTAGTCCTTGTTCTTCTCGGTGCAGTCCACCGGGCAGGTCATGCGGGCGACCGTCTTGCCATCGCGGACGGCGGCGGTCAGAACGCCTGCGTCGATGCCGCGGCTGTCCATCGCGGCGCCCTTGATGACCTCCTGATGGCTGCGGATAGCCCATTTGGAGAGGTCGCTTGCGTCGGAAAGCGGGAGCGAAGCCAACACCTTTTTCTGCGCATGACGCCATACGCTGGTATTGCGGGGATCGGGTTTCATGGGAATTCTCATAGTGCGTATCCTTTCTCTATTTTATTTTGTTTTGACAAATGTGAAAAAACGCCATCAGGGGAGGAAAATTCCTTCCCTGATGACGGGGTGAAATTTACAGCGTGAAGACCGCCTTGGACGCGGTGTAGGTGTGGTAGCAGTCGAACTTCGAGGTGATCTCGAACGGCGCGTGCATGGACAGAACCGGGGTACCGGCATCGATGGTCTCGATGCCGCGCTCAGCCATGAACTTGGCGACCGTTCCGCCGCCGCCGACGTCGACCTTGCCGAGCTCGCAGAGCTGCCAGGCAACATTTCCTTCGGCGAAGATGCCGCGGAGCTTGCCGAGCGTCTCGGCATTTGCGTCATTGGAGCCGGACTTGCCGCCCGAGCCGGTGTACTTGCAGATAGCCACGCCGCCGTTGAGGAAAGCCGCGTTGCGCTTCTCGAAGGCTTCCGGGAAGCCCGGGTCGTAGCCGGCCGCAACGTCGCAGGAGAGGCAGAAGGAGTGGTCAAGGCAGCTATTGTAGGTGCCGAGGTCATTGGAGCAGAGGGAGGCGAGCAGATGATCAAACTTCGCGCTCTTCATGCCGGAGAGGCCTTCGGAACCGATCTCTTCCTTGTCGGCGAGGATGACGACGGAGGTGCGCTCCGGGGCTTCCTCCTGGTCAAACAGAGCGGCGAGGGAGGCGTAGGCGCAGACGCGGTCGTCCTGACCGTAAGCGCCGATGAGGCTGGCGTCGAAGCCGACCGAACGGGCCTTGCCCGCCGGAACGGTGGAGAGCTCGGCGCTGCGGGAATCTTCTACGGTGATGCCGTAACGGCTGCTGAGGATGGACATGACGGCGAGCTTGACGCGGTCTTCGCCTTCGCCCTCGTAGGGGGTGCTGCCGATGATGGGGTTGAGGCTCTCGCCGGTGTAGGCGGAGTTGAGAGGCTTGGTGCCCTGCTCGCGGGCGAGGTGGGGGAGGAGGTCGGTGATGCAGAGGACGGGATCATCCTCGTCTTCACCGAAGACGACCTCGACCTTTTCGCCGTTGGCCTTGCAGACCACGCCGCGCAGTTCGAGCGGGATGGTGAGCCATTGATACTTGCGGATGCCGCCGTAGTAATGGGGCGTGAAATAGGCCGCGCCGCCGTCTTCATAGAGCGGATTGGGCTTGAGGTCAAGGCGCGGGCAGTCGATGTGGGAGGCGACGATATTTACGCCTTCGGAAAGCGGCTTTTTGCCGATGTGGATGAGAATGGTCATTTTGTCCCCGAAGACGGCCGTGTATTTCGACCCGGCGGTGAGGGGCGCGCCGTCGGCGTAGGGGACGTAGCCCTTGTCGGCGGCGAGGCGAAGCGCTTCCTTGGAGGCTTCACGCTCGGTCTTAGCCTTGTCGAGGTAGGCCATGTAGCCCTTGGCGTAGGCTTCCACGGCGATGGTGTCCGCGGCGGTCATGGTCTCAAAGGCTCTCTTCTTGGGAAGGAGCAGTTCTTCGCGCAGTTCTTTGATGTTTTCTTCCATGGTGATTCCCTTTCTGATATGTAAATTTTTGCTTTGTTTTCACCTTTTGGGGATGTCCTCGTAGAGTTTCTCCGCTTTTTCGGCGAAGGCCTCGGCAGAGGCGTCGTTGTGGAGGATGAGGTCTGCACGCTCGATATAGTAGCTTGCAGGTTTCTGGGCGGAAAGGCGGGCGGACGCCGCTTCTTCTGTGATATTGTCCCGCGCCATGATGCGGGCAAGGCGCGCTTCCCACGGCGCGAGCACGCCGACGGTCACGTCGCACACCCCGTCAAGGCCGCTTTCAAATAACACCGGCGCGTCCACCACGGCAAGTGAGACCTCGGTGGTCTCAAGCATGCGGACGATCTCGGCGATGACGAAGGGGTGGGTGAGGGAATTGAGCTTTAAGAGCTTTTCGGAGTCGGAAAAGACGACGGCGCCGAGCTTTTTGCGGTCGATGCGGTTTCCGGAGAGGATGCCTTCACCGTATTCCGCACTCAGCGCATCCCGCATTTCCGCGCTTTCCGCAAGCAGACGGTGGTAGATCGCATCCGCGTCGCAAATGAGCGCGCCGTGACGGGCAAAAACGCCGGTCAGGGTGGATTTTCCCGAGCCGGAACTGCCGGTAACGCCGATGACGGTCATCGCAAAGACCTCCTTTACTTACCGAAAACTCAAATCGTGACGATATCCTCACCGCAGGCGCGGAGGGTGCGGTTATAGACCGCCGCGCCGCAGCCGGATTTGTCGGGAGACATCTGAATATATAAGTGGGGAACGCCGAGACGGTCGGCCTTGCGGAGTGTGAGGAAGAGGTTTTTTGCCTGAGCGGCGGAGTCGGCTTCGCGCCCGTAGGAGAGCACTTTGAAGCCCGCTTCTTTGAATCTCTCAACATATTCGTCAAACGCGATGACGCAGGCGTCGTTGGCTTTTTCAAGAATGTAGGCCGCGGAAGCTTCTCCCGACGCGCAGACGGCGGTCAGCGGCGTGGAGGGCGCATAGTGCTTGTATTTCATGCCGGGCGAACGCACGGGAACGCCCTTGACGGGGGAGGAAACGTCGGTGAAAGGCTCGCCGAGGCAATCCTCCAATTCCTCCCGGCTCACACCGCCCGGCCGCAGGACGGCGAAGGGACGGTGCGTCAGGTCG
>JAKSPX010000218.1 GCA_024404415.1 Clostridia bacterium
CAGTACGGCCCCGCCATGCAGGTCTTTGAAGGCCTCAAGCGCGAACTCGACCCCAACGGCATCATGAACCCCTTCAAGCTTGGGTTATAAGGAGGCACAACTATGATCTTATCGAATAATGCACGCAAAAACGCCGATTCCTGCCGTTTCTGCTGGATGTGCCGCCATATCTGCCCCATTGGCAACGCCACGGGACACGAAAGAAACACCGCCCGCGCCAGAGCCCTCTCGCTTTCCATGGTGGAACGCGGCTCGGTCCCCTTCTCCGCGGACGTCATCGCCAATATCTATGAATGTGCCCTCTGCGGCGCCTGCACCAAGGAGTGCGTCACCGGTTGGGATCCCCTGACCTTCACCCGCGAAGCCCGCCTCGCCGCCGCGCTCGACGCCAAGCTCCCCTCCTACATCGAACCCATCTTACAGAATATCCTTACTTACGGTTCCCCCTACGGCGAAAAGAAAAACGCCCTGAAAGAAGCCGCCCTTGCCCATAAGGAAGGGAAAATCCTCTTCTACCTCGGAAACGACGCCCGCGAGGTCTGCCCGGACGAGGCTCTGAAGGCCGTGAAGCTCCTTGAAAAGGCCGGAGTCGACTTTGCGCTTTTGGAAGATGAACCCGAAAGCGGCGCGGCGCTTGATTTCCTGATCGGCGACGCAAGCGAGACCAAAAAGGCCTTTGATGCCTGCGCTGCGGCCCTCGCGCCTTATGAAAAGGTGATCGTCCTCGAGCCGCGCGACGCGAAGCTCTTCCGCCGCGACTACGTCGAAAAGGGCATCAGGCTCCCCGAAATCATCACCCTCACTTCTCTTCTTGCCTCGCTTCTCAAAGAAGGCAAACTTGATGTGAAGAAAACGGAAGAAAAGCTCGCCCTGCAGGACGATTTCAACCTCGCCCGCGAACTGGAAGAGACCGAAGACGCCCGCGCGATCATCGCCGCCTGCGGAGAAGAGTGCGAAATGCTCCTCAACCGCCGCGACACCGTCTTCGCCGGGAGCCCCCTCATGGCTCTCTACATGCCCGACGTGATCAGAGAAGTCGCCGCACGCCGCCTCCATAACGCCCGCACCATGGGCGCGGAGACCGTCGTGGCCGAAGGCGCTTCGGAATTCGCCGCCATGAAAGCACTCGAAAGCGACGTAAAGGTCAAGTCGATCTGGGGAATTATTGAATAAGCGATTACGCAATTACGCACCATGTACCCGGTTTGTCATTGCGAGACCAGCCTGCAGGCTGGTTGTGGCAATCCGTTTCCTACCCCCCGTTCCGCGCCGCAGAGCGGGTTAAAAAGCTAAATCGCTATTAAAAAAGGAGCAATCAAATGCTTATCACCTTAAAATCCATCCTCTCCATTGCCATGGAGGAGCAAAAGGCCATTCCGGCCTTCAACGTCTATAATCTCGAGACCCTCACGGGCGTCATCGAGGCGGCGGAGGAAGCAGAATCCCCCGTCATCCTCCAGATTTACAGCCGCCTTTTCAAGGACGGCTCCGCCCGGTTATTGGCCCCCGCCGTCTTGGAGGCCGCTCATTCCGCCTCCGTCCCGGTCTGCTTTCACATTGACCACGGCGCGGGCATCACCGAGGTCACGCGCGCCATCCGCATGGGCGTTTCCGGCGCGATGATCGACGGCTCGGCCTATTCCTTTGAAGAAAACGTCGCCCTGACCAAAGAGGCCGTCAGGCTCGCCGAGAACGTCGGCATCGAGGTGGAAGGCGAGATCGGCCACGTCGGCACCACCGCCGAGGAGATCTCGGGCGACTACACCACCGTGGAAGAAGCGGTGAAATTTGCCGAAGCCACCGGCGTCGCGGCGCTCGCCGTGCAGGTCGGCACCGCTCACGGCCGTTACAAGAAGGCCCCGAAGCTCGCCATCGACCGCATCCGGGAGATCAGTGAAGCCACCGGCCTCCCCATCGTCCTTCACGGCGGCTCGGGTATCCCGGCCGAAGAAGTGAAGGCGGCCATCCAGGCCGGCATCCGCAAGGTCAACTTCGGCACCGACGTCTGCTATTCCTTCCTCGACAGCGTCTTCGAGACCTCCCGTGAAAAAATCGCGGTGGACGTCTTCATGAAGGAGCCCATCCAGTCGGTCAAGCGCTACGCCCTCGGGCGCATCGCCCTGTTAAGAGGTTAAGCTATGGCAAAACTGATCGGCATCGGTGCCTGCGTCTGCGATAAGCTCATCGAAATGAACGCTTTCCCCACCGAGGATACCAAGATCGACGCACTATATAGCCGCACGGCTGGCGGCGGCCCGACGGCCACGGCGCTCTCTGCGGCCGCGCGCCTGGGTGCAGACGCGGCCTACATCGGCACGCTTTCCACCGACGAGGCGGGGGACTATCTGGTCGGCGATTTCGCCGCGCATCAGGTAAATACCGACCTCATCCGCCGGGTGGAGGGGCGCACCTTCTGCTCCTGGATCATCCTCTCGCGGGAAAGCGGCAGCCGCACCTGCATTCTCGACCGCGGCACACTTCCCAAGACCCAACTCGACGACGCGCAGAAGGCGGCTATCGCTCACGCCTCCCTTTTAGAGGTGGACGGCAACGACCTGCCCGCCGCCGTTGAGGCCGCCGACCTCATCCACGCGCACCACGGCAAGGTGCTTTACGACGCGGACGGGCGCTACCCCGGTTTTGAAGCGCTTTTGGAGCGCGCCGATTACCTCATCCCCTCGGAGCGCTGCGCCAAAGCGGTGACCGGAAAAGAAAGCTTTCAGGAATCGGCCGAGGAGCTGTTCCGGCTCTATCACCCGGAGATCTGCGTCGTGACCGCCGGAAAAGAGGGCGGCGCGTATGTTTCCAAAGAAGCAAGCGGGCTTTATAAGGCCTTCAAAGTCGACGTGCGCGACACCAACGGCGCAGGAGACGTGTTCCACGGCGCGTTCTGCGCCTCGCTTCTCCGCGACCCGGGATTATCCCTTTACGACCGCTGCCTTTTCTCCGGCGCGGTCTCGGCTATCAAGTGCACCGGCGTCGGCGCGCGCGACAGCGTGCCGACCTATGAAGAAACCATCAAATTCATCAAAGAAAGGACATAAATCATGAATCTCAAGAAAACATGGAGCGGCAAGGAAGGCGTTGAGACCATTTACAAGGTCAATGAATGCGCCTGCAAATGGATCGAAGTGGACATGGCGAACCTCGCGGACGGCCAGACGTACACCTACGACGAAAAGGACAAGGAATACGCCCTCATCCTCCTCGGCGGCAAGTGCGACGTGACCGGCGACGGCATCGAATTCCTGAATATCGGCAAGCGCAAGGACGTCTTTGACGGCCCTGCCACCGCCCTTTATCTGCCGCGCAACCGCGCTTTCACCATCACCTCCCGCGGCGGCGTAAAGATCGCCGTCTGCAAGTCCCCGGCGGAAAAGGATTTCGAAGCAAAGCTCGTGAACCCCGAAGACGTCATCATCAAGGACCTCGGCAAGCCGGGCTGGGAACGCCAGGCGCACTTCATCGTGGACGAACGCCTCGACGCCAACCTCATCTACGTCGGCGAAGCCTTTGTCAAGGGCGGCCAGTGGGCTTCCTACCCGCCGCATAAGCACGACGAGGACAACATGCCCACCGAAGGCGTGCTCGAAGAGATCTACTACTATGAATACGATAAGCCCACGGGATTTGGCAT
>JAKSPX010000219.1 GCA_024404415.1 Clostridia bacterium
GGCCGGGATGCTGGGATCTTTCCGCTCTCCCCTCGGCGCGGAAAAGACCGTGCGCCGTTCCAACCGCCACATCTTCCAGGCGCTGTGGGAGGGGAAGAACGGCAGGCGTATGCTCTTCCTCATGAATCTTTATTCCGGGAAGCAGTCCACCGACGTTACGGTCTTCCACGGCGGCGAAAAGTCGCTTGGCAGGTTTGACCTCCTTCCCATGGAAGTGAAGGTCATTGATCTGAACGAGAAGGGAGACGCCCAATGAGACACAAAGGCGGCTTCCCCTGGAAATCCTTCCTCAAAAGCGTCGCGGTGATCGCCATCCCGGTGGCTTTGCAGAATCTGCTCACCACCACCGGCAGCATGGTGGACACCATGATGATCGCGCCGCTCGGCGAAAACGCGGTCGGCGCGCTGGGCCTCTGCGCCCAGTTCACCTCCCTGATGTTCTCCTGTTACTGGGGCTTTGTCGGCGGCGGTATGCTCTTCTTCTCCCAGTACTGGGGGGCAAAGGACGATGACGGCATCGACCGCTCCTACGGCATCACCTTCACGTGCATGATGGTCCCGGGCTTGCTCTTCTGCCTGATGGCGCTCCTGGCGCCAGAAACGGTCATGCGCATCTACACCGATAAGGCCTCCATTCAGGCGATCGGCATCAGTTATTTGAAAATCGTCGGCTTCGCCTACCCCTTGCAGGTCTGGTCGATGAGCATGAGCGCACTATTGCGTTCCACCGAGCGCGTCCGCGTGCCGCTATACGCGGCTATTGCCTCGGTCGGCACCAATATCTTCCTGAACTGGGTCTTTATCTACGGCCATTTCGGTGTTCCCGCCATGGGCGTAAGGGGCGCGGCATTGGCCACGGTGTGCGCCGCGGCGATCAACGCGGGGGCCATCCTCGTCTTCGCCCTGATCACGAAATACCCCTATCTATTCCATTTCAACCACCATTTCAAGTGGAATAAATTCTTCCTCAGCGAATATTTCCGCAAATGTTTCCCGATCATCTGCAATGAGCTTCTGATCGGCATCGGCAATATGATCATCAGCATTGTCCTCGGCCGCCAGTCGGAGGAGGCCATCGCCGCCGTCGCCGTGTTCCGCATGCTGGAAGGTCTGGTCATCGGCTTCCTTGCGGGCTTCCCCCACGCCTCGCCGGTGCTGCTCATTTCTTGCATCGCCGCGGTCGTCCGCGTGCTCACCTGGGTGCAGACCGACACCTACCGCGCCGCGGGCGACGCCGCCTATGGCACCATTCTGGAGATCGTCTTCATGTACGCCATGCTGCTTCCCTGCGTCACGCTCACCGGCCTTTATTTCAAACTGCCCATTCTGACGGTCTTTGCCTGCTGTTACATAGATGAGCCGATCCGCTTTGTTCTGATGCAGGTGCATCTCTATTCCGGCAAATGGATCAAGCCGGTCACCGACGTCGGCCGCGCCGCCATGCCTGCGTTCTTTGAAAAGCTGGCGAAAAAGCGTGCGGCGGAGGAGTAAGGAGGGAGTTTATGCAGGAGATCAAATGCCCCAAGTGCGGTGAGGTCTTCACCGTGGATGAATCGGGCTATGCCGCCATCTTGAAGCAGGTGCGCGACAAGGAATTTGAAAAGGAGATCGCCGCGCGCGGCGAAGCCTTCAAGGCCGAAAAGAGCGCGGCTGTGTCCCTCGCGCTTTCCAAAGCGGAGGCCGAAAGCGAAAAGGAGACCGCCAAGCTTCGCCTGGAGCTGGCTTCCCTCAAGGAACAGGCGCGTGTCACGGAGGAAAGGCTCCGGGCAGCCGAAGCCTTGAAGCTCGCCGAGAAGGAACGCGAGATCGAACGCCTCAAAAGTGACGCGGCGCTTTCCAAAAAGTCGGGTGAGCTGGCCGTCAAGGAGGCCGTCGAACAAAAGGACGCCCGCATCCTTGAGCTTGAAGGGCAGTTGAAGCTTTCGGAGAGCGAGCATGAGCTCCGCGAAAAGTCCTCCGAGGAGGCCCACCGCGCCGCTCTGGCCCGCAAGGACGAGGAGATCGCCTACTATAAGGACTTCAAGGCGCGCCAGTCCACCAAAATGGTCGGCGAGAGTCTGGAAAGACACTGCGAGACCGAGTTCAATAAGCTCCGCGCCACCGCCTTCCCAAACGCCTATTTTGAAAAGGACAACGACGCGCGCACCGGCAGCAAGGGCGACTTCATCTACCGTGAGTCCTCCGAGGACGGCGTGGAATTCATCTCCATCATGTTTGAAATGAAAAACGAGCTGGACGAGACTGCCGCCAAGCACAGAAACGAGGATTTCTTCAAGGAGCTGGATAAGGACCGCCGCGAGAAAAACTGCGAATACGCGGTGCTGGTCACGCTGCTTGAAGCCGATAACGAATTATATAACGCAGGCATCACCGACGTCTCCTACCGCTATCCCAAGATGTATGTCATCCGCCCGCAGTTCTTCATCCCCATGATCACCCTTCTCCGGAACGCCGCCCTCAACACGCTTTCCATCCGCCGCGACCTCGCGGCTGTGAAGGCGCAGAATATCGCCGTTTCGCACTTTGAGGAGGCCATGAACGACTTCACATCCGATTTCGCCCGCAACGTCGACCTCGCGGGGCGCAAATTCAAGACGGCCATCGAGGAGATCGACAAGACCATCGACCACCTCCAGAAGACCAAGGAAGCGCTTCTCTCCTCCGACCACAACCTCCAGATCGCCAACCGCAAGGCCGACGACCTCACCATCAAGCGCCTGACCAAGAATAACCCCACCATGCAGGCGCGATTTGAAGCGCTGAAAGAAGAGTAAAAAACACATAAAATGACCCTTTCAACCACACTGCGCGTGCAAGGCTCTCCCTCCGGGAGAGCTGTCACGACGAAGGAGTGACTGAGAGGGTCAATTTTTCCATTTGTAGGGAATGCTGTTTATTTGCAGGACAGATCCGTTTTTATGTACGGTCATCTCCCGAAGAAGCCCGAAATGGCGTTGACGGTGTTCTGCAATTTGGCGGCGACGGTCTCAAGCGACGAAACGAGGGAATTGAGGCTCTCCACGTCGACCTCCTGAAGCCCTTCGGCCGCTCCGTCGAGCGCGGCGACGGTGTTGTTGAATTCATCCATGTCGATCTTGTTGAACTGATTGGCCGCGTCGGTGAAGGCGTCGACCGCGTCGTTCAGGGCTTCCATGTCGACCGTCTCCATGTTCCGCTCGATCAGGTCGATGCAGGTCTGCATGGAGCGGACCTTCGCCGCTGCGGCGACGCCGAGGATGATGAGAAAAATCAGGATGCACGCGATGAGCGCCGTCTGGATCCTCATGAGGTTAAGCGCTTTGGTCTCGTTATCTTTTCTGTTACCTTCCATGTCGTTCTCCTTTTCGTTGGTTGAATGAAGCTTATATGTCGAAAAAAGTGTACCACAGAAAGGGGAAAAGGTCAATCTTACAAGGAAAAAAGACACCGCATAACAAAAACCCGGAGGGAACCCGCTTCTGGATCCCCTCCGAAATGGCAATTTTGATGCGCTTTTTGCTTAGAAATATCTCTTGAGGAGACCGGCGAAAGCCTTGCCGTGTCTGGCTTCGTCGCGGGCCATTTCGTGGACGGCGTCCTGGATGGCGTCGAGGTTGAGAGCCTCGGCTTTTTTTGCGCGGTCGGTCTTGC
>JAKSPX010000022.1 GCA_024404415.1 Clostridia bacterium
TGACCTGTTTTTCATCGGATAGCGTGTAAAGGTAACGGCTGATTGCTTCGCCAAGGAGCTTCGCTTCCACATCACCTGCAACATCATCCACTGCCGGAATACACATTTCAAGCTCGCTTGTAAGCTCAACAATATAGCTGTCTCGCTTTAATCTTGTGCGTTCGCGGCACCGGTCGATGGAGAGTGCACGGGTGATTTTTGCAAGAAATGCATAGAAATAATCCCTGGGGTCACTTGGTGGAATTCGATTCCATGTTTCCAGGTATGTGTCATTTTCACATTCCTCGGATGTTTCTCTGTCGCTGGTGATCTTATATGAAATTGCACGAAGCCGTGAGCCGTATTTTTCTGACGTTTGCCTGATAGCGGTCTCGTCGCGGTTTAGATACAGCCAAACGATCTTGTCGTCTTCCAAAAGCCTTTGCCTTCTTTCTCTGATAGTTTGTAAGGCCTTCACCCTCCTTATCGTTTTTTCCACCGGGTTGGTTACACTTTTTCTGTATTTTTTAAAAAAACGGCAGTTCAATGAAGAACTGCCGCATACAGAGATCGAATCAGTATTGATTGCCCTCACAGATTTGAATTCATCCACATCGGCCTTTAGTCGATATCGAAGCGTTGGTTATACGCCGGAATATGGCACCGGACGTCCGGGTATTTGACCTTGAGGTAGTCGCGGAAGGCCTCCGGCGAGCCCGGATTCATGGCGAACATATCGTAGTGGCCCGGGATGGCGACCTTCGGCCTCATGTCTCCGGCCAGATCGACCGCTTCCTGGAAGGTCATATTCCCGATGCAGTTGTGGCTGAAGCGGTAGGCGTCCCGCCCGTTGATCGGCAGGATCATCGCGTCAAGCCGCCCGAAGCTTCTGATCTTCGCCCGCTGCCCCTCATAAAGGCAGGTATCTCCGGCGTGGAAGATCCTCCCGTTGAGGATGAAGGAAAGGTGCCTGCTTCTCCCCTCTCCGTCGAATTCCAGCGACTCATGTGCCGCAGGGATACACTCTATGGTGAAGTCGCCGACCGTGACCTTATCCCCTTCGGTCATGCCGACGAAGCGCGCCGGGTCAAGCCCGATCCTTTGGCATACCTCGTCCTTCACCGCGGCCGACGCAATGAAACGCGTATCCGGGTTGGCTTTTGCCATCTTCGGCCACGCCCATCCGTCAATGTGGTCGGTGTGGTCATGCGTACCGAGCACGGCGTCGAAAATATCCCCGTCCTCCGCGTCAAATGCCGGAGGGACAAGGCGCGCCTTTCCCGGCTGGAGATACCCGTCGACCAGAAGGATCGTCTCGCCGCACTTGAAGATATACCCCATCTGCCCGAGCCACCAGGCCGCAATGGCAGAATCCTTTACCTTCGCTTCCTTGATTTCACGAAGCAGTTCTTTTCCTGAAGCCATACATCATTTCCCCTGTTCTTTATTCCGCTTTTTCATCAAAGCCCATGGCCCTGACGACCGCCGAGGCGAGGATGCGCGAACCTTCCTCCGAAAAATGGACCCAGTCGGAATGAAGCGACTGATCAAAATTCTCCGCCACGGCATAAAGATCGTCAAATTCCACGTCGCAGTCTTTCAGGGCGCGCATGGCCGCCTCATTATAAAGGCGGATGGTGTTGTTGTGGCGTCTGAAATCGGGGTGGCTCCACTCCTCGATAACGGGGGTGGAGAGCGCAAAGATGATGCGTGCCTGCGGAAAAAGCAGGCGGATTCGCTTATAAACGCGGCGGATGGTGTCCTCATAGAAGGGGATCGGCGTAAACGGCTCGTCCCCTAAAAGCTCCAGCGCGTCCCAGAGGCCGTTATTCCAATGGACGATGTCGACGTCGTGCGCGCCGGTCGCCCCGACCCATTCGTGCAGATAGCGCAGTGTGTACTGGGCGAAACGACAGTTGTCATCCGGCGCATAGACGTTTGCCTTGTCCTTGAGCATTTCCTTGACGTAGACGCCGTAACCCGGGCTCCCGGTGGCGCCGAAACGGATGGAATCGCCGATCAGAAATACGTTTTTCATGATTTTACTCCTTTTCCTTCGGGTCGAAGGCAATAGATGAGATGGTCGTCACTTATTCCGCCCAGAGGTTTTCGGGTTCCTTCTCCATCGGCTCCGCCGTCGCGTAATAGAGTACGCCCGAGCGCGCCGGGATCCTGATGAACGGCACGTCCTCGATTTTCTCACTCTCGCCGCCGCGCGCGCGGAGGTAACGGACGTTTTCGCCGAGGAGCTTTTTCCAGTCGTAGCTCTCGGTGATGACCTTATCCGTGCGGTTGAAGAAATAGATCATGCTCCGGGTCTCAAGCCGCTGGATCAGGACGGCCTCATCCCGCATATCGCTCCAGAAGGGATATTCCGGGTTGTGGATGCCATTCGGGCGGATGAAATCCAGAAGATCGAGCCGGTCTTTACCGATCAGATGCAGCGGGTCGGAGGTGTAGATCGCGCCGCCCGACATGGCTTCCAGAAGCGCCAGCCCCTCGATCTGTTCTTTTTTCAGATGGATGTGGAAGTCGCGGAGCATGACCGCGTCGGGGTCGTTCTGCCAATAGACGTTGTTGAAATACTGGTCGGCCGTGAGTTCCTGCAGCATATTCTGCGGGCCGAAGCCACCCTCTTCCCACTGAGCGCCCACGTCGCCGCCGATGCGCATCATATCCACGAATCCGATGGAAGGCATGAAGGGCGCAATGCACCCGAGCCATCTTGCGTCCTCGCCGATGGCCTCGCGGATCATCCCCATGACGTCGCGGAAATATTCAAAAGAGGTCTTCCCGGGCGTGTAACGCAGGACAGAAGCGGAATCCTGCAGACCCCAGAGAAGGAAGTCGGTTTTGAAAAGCGTGTAACCGTATTCTCGGAGCGTTTTGAACACCGTGTGGAGATACTCCATTGCGTCCGGGTGGGAGGTATCGAGCACGAAATAATCGCTGTCGCGGTAGCCCCAGGGCTTGGGCTCGTTATACTGGATCCACGGCCGGACATAGCTGCCGTCCCGATTTTTGAGCATCCAGTCGGGGTGTTCATGGAAGAGGCGGGAATTGTCGCCCACCATGAAGGACCCGATCCAGATGCCGGGCTCGTACCCCGCCGCCTTGATGGTGTCCGCGGCTGCCCTTAATCCCTTGGGGAAGGTGTGCCAATCGTCGAGCCAGTCGCCGCAGGAGGGGAAATACCCCGCGTCGATCTGGATGTGGGTGAAGGGCGCGACGTCCTTATGGGTCTTAAAGCCTTCCATGTATTCTTCGAGCGTCGCCTGATCCAGCGTGTGGTAGAGATAATACCACGAGCACCAGTGGAAGGCGGGCCTGGTCACGGGGCGGGCGTGCATCTCCCCGGCGATCTCCTCTGCCGCGGCATGGAGCGCTTCGTCAAAGCTCTCCCCCAAACGGAGATAAATGGTCGGGAGTTCCGGCGAAGGACGCCTGACGCACTCGGTATCGAAACCCATCCGGAGCTTATTTCCCTTGATTCCCCCGTGGAAATGGAATTTATCCTGCTTTCTTGTATAAAGCGCGAGGCAGGCGTCGCTCCCGACAGCGATCAGGCTGTGGCTTTCGTATTCTTTGCCGTCGAGCTTGCGGAAGCCCGAGGGGCCGCCGATGCCGAAGCCCTGAATGAATGCGCGGTCGGCGCCTTCGATGACCGCGTCCGCGACGGGCATGACGTCGTGCGCCTTTTCAAGCCCGTCTGCAGAGACGTCAAGCGCGAGAACACCGTCTTCAACAGCGAAAGATACTTTCAAAACGCCGTCAACGAGCGTATAACAAATGCCGTTTTCGATGGTTTCGACCTTTACCGGTCGGATGGGCGTGCCGTTGACGGACGGATAAGCGCTTCTGAGGGCGATTTTGCCTTCAAAAAGATCAAAGCTTCCGTCGGGATGGATAAAATACTGCATAGTTTTCTCCTTTCAGTCTTCCGTAAATACGCGTTTCACCGCGTCAAGATAGCCGTAGCCATTGAGGTCGTCGGGTTGGAGGTAACTGGTTTCGGTCCACTCGTTCCAGCTGTTGACCGTGACAAGCGGTGGATCGAGCCGATACGCATCAACGTGTTCCTTTGCGAGGCGGAGCATCTTTTCGATGTTCTCCGGAGTGGTGTTCTTCGTGACGATGGGGCGGAATTTGTGGGTGCGGGGGTTGTTGTCCCAGCCGAGCGAGACGTGCGGGAAATAGGGAAAATCAAAGGCGCCGGCCTCGGCCTCCCATTCCTTTTTCACGTCGTCATAGAGCTCGTCGTAGCCGCGGTCCATGTCGGTGAAGGCGAGGAACTGGTAATGGGTGGAGCTGTCGAGCCTGATCTTCTTTAACGCTTCCGACATCACGATGCCGTGGAAGGGTTCTGACCCCGTGTATTCCCGGATGCCACCCTGAAGCGTGAGCATGAGGTGAAGTCCCGGGAAGCCCGCCTTTTTGGTCTCCGCGCGGAAATATTCCAGCGCGTCGGCCGTCTCGTCGATCCCGCCGAGCCCTTTGATGAGGTTCTGGAGATAATATAATTCAAAGACCGGGCAGCCCTCGATCTTATAGTAATTTTCCTGCGTAAAATAGCGCTCGATGATGCGCCTCGCGATCCTTTCAAATTCCTTCCGGTCGACTTTTCCGTCCCAGACCATGACCTCTTCCTCGTCCGAAAGGCGCTTATCCCAGAAGGTGGTCGCGTCGTGGTTGGCCCACATGAGGAAAAACTGCATTTTGTTGCGGTTTTCCGCACCCAGAAAGCCCTTGTTCAGGCATTCTTCGAGGAAAGGACGGCGGTCGAACCAATACCAGTCGTAAATGAAGACGTTGACGCCGTGGGAGACCGCCTCGTTGATCTCCATTTCCATCACCTTGGGATCCGCCTCGTCTACGTAGCCCCAGAGCGGCTTGCGCGGCCAGGTGTGCCCCTCGAATTTCTTTTCGGCAGTCTTGACGCTCTGCCACTCGCCGTAGCCCTCGTTCCAGAAGATGTGGTTGCGCGGATCGGCTCCCGAGTAAGATGGCCAGATGTACGCCGCGACGTCATAGTGTTTTTTCATGGTTTCCTCCCCTGCACTGTTGCCAAATCAGTTATTCAATGGTAGAATATAAGACGAAAGACGGTGATCAGAATGAAAGAGACACCCATCGTGTCAAAGGATATGTTAATGGAAGGCTTCCGCTCCCTTGGCCTCGGGAAGACCGATACCGTGCTGGTGCACAGTGCCATGTCGAGCTTCGGCTATGTGGAAGGCGGCGCGGAAACGGTGATCGGCGCATTGCTCGATACGGCGTGCGAAGGTACGGTCCTTGTGCCGACTCTGACCGGCAGCCCCGAGGACGGGCCGGAGAAGCCGCCCTTCTGCGACGTGCGCTCCACTCCCTGCTGGACGGGACGCATCCCGGAAACCTTCCGCAAGGACCCCCGCGCCGTCCGCTCGCTCCACCCGACTCATTCGGTCGCGGCCATCGGCGCCAATCAGAATGAACTGACCGCAGGGCACGAAAAAAGCCTTACTCCCTGCGATGAACACAGCCCCTATTATAAGCTCGGGCAGATGGGCGGGTACATCCTCCTCATCGGCGTCGGACAGAACAACAACACCACCATCCACTCGATCGAGGAAATAGCCAAGGTGCCCTACCATCTGCATTCCTACGAGACGGAGGGGATCGTCGTCGATAAAGACGGCAACACCCTCACCGTAAAGAATTATCTCCACAGTTGGGATCCGCCGCACGCGAATTTCGACCTTTTGGAGCCGCTTCTCATGGAAGGCGGCGCCGTGCGTATCGGAAAGATCGGCGCTTCGACCGTCAGACTTGTGTCGGCGGAAAAGCTTTTCAAGATCGGCGTAGAAACACTCAGAAAGGATCCCTATTTCATGATCCCGAAGGTCTGAGCGCCCGCTTCGTTATTTCACACGTCGGCCCCCTCATTCAGGGCGGGGTCGGCGTTTTCTTTTTCTTTATCATAGCACATTCCCGCCGGGAAAGGAAGAGCGAACCTCTGCGTGAGGAGAAAAATTCGCCGCGATTTCATTTGTAAACCTCCCGGAAATGTGCTACAATAGCGCATATAGAGTGAATCGGAAAGGAGTCCTGCGCCATGAATATTTCCCCGGATAAGCCCTTCTTCCTCTTCGGCATGGGTAACCGCGAAAAGCTCTTCTATCAGTCAGGGAAGCTCACCTCCGTCGCATCCGGTGAAGTCCTCTTTTCTTCCGGATATTCGCGTGAGACCATCACCCCGGAAGCATATTCCGTCACGCTTCTGACCCCCTCCGGCGAGGTCACGATCCTGGAGGACGAGACCTCCGTCCGCATCCTTTCCCGCGATGGCGAAAGGGTCCTCTCTTCCTCCCCGCTTTCGCTTCTTTCCTTTGAAGATCATCCCTGCCGCGCATGTATGCGCATCCTCCAGCACGATATCCTCATCAACGTGATAAACGGCAAGCCGGTGCCGAATTTCTTCGTCTATCAGAAGCCGTGGTACCGCGACGGCGCGATGATGGCTATGGTATTGGAAAAGACCGGCAACCTCTCCCTCATCCGCGATTGGGCGGCCTCCCTCACCGAGCTTTATGACCGCAACAACGCGGGGTGCGAGGAAAGTGACAACCTCGGCCAGCTCCTCTTCATTCTCGCCAAGGCAGGTCTTTCAGAGCATCCCCTCGTCGAAAAGACCATCGAAGAAGCCAAGCGCCGTATGAAATCAGGCGCACTCACCGGCCTTTCCGATTTTGAAGAACACCCGGTCTACCAGACCAAATGGCTGAAGCTGGGCCTCGAAGCTTTGGGGTGCGATACCTCGTGGGTAAAGATCCCAGACGTTCAGGATTCCTACGCCGCCTTATTCTGGATGGACGGACACCGGGAGGAGCCCATTGAGGAGCCCTACAACGACTATTACCCGTACCTTTCCTGGGCGAAGGCACACACCTGTGGTTTCACCATGGATAAAACACGCCTTGAAGCGCTTTCACACCCCGTCTATCCGATTTCTTCCGAGACCAACGCCAGCCAGGCAAAATACGAGCTTCTTCGCCCCTGGCTTCCCGCATACGCCGACGCGCGTCACGCTGCCCCGCACACCTGGCACGCGGCAGAGATGTTTTTATACTTAGCCGACCAGTTTGGCCTTTGAAAGGAGATTTTCCCATGCCCGAAAGCAGGATCGTGAGAAATGACCGCGCCTTTCTCCTTGAGATCGACGGCAAAACCATGCCGATGTACGGCTATATGTCCTATCAGCCCGCAAAAGCGTGCTACGAGGACTTCAAAAAGATCGGCGTCCATCTCTTTTTCACCGGCGTTTACGCGGGTGACCGCGGCATCAATCAGCAGAGCGGCATCCGCCCCTTCCGCCCCGGCTTCTGGAAGGGCTACGGCGAATACGATTTTTCCGCCGTCGACGAGGATTTCCGCCTGATCCTCGGGGACAGCAAACCGGGTGAAAACTACGTCATCCCGCGCCTCATGATCGAGCCGCCCTCCTGGTGGGACAAATGTAACCCCGGTGAGCTCTCCCGCGACGCAGAGGGTACGCCGATGCACCAATCCTATCACTCCAAAAAGTGGCTTGAGGACACCCGCGAGATGTTCCGTGCCTTCCAGAACTGGCTCGAGAAAAGCGGCTGGGCAGCCTACGTCCCCGGCTGGCACATCGCCTGCGGCAACACCGAGGAATTTATCCTCCCGCGCCTCCATAACCTCCAATATACCGATTATTCCGCCCCCGCGAAGGCCGCCTTCCGCGCATGGCTCATCAGGAAATACGGCACGCTTGAAAATCTCAACGCCGCGTGGCACACCGACTATCATTCTTTTGACGATGACCTCATCCCCGCGCCCTATCAGCGTATTTTCGCCGCCTACGGCTCCATGCGCGACCTCGAGCGGGAGGCGCAGACCATCGACTTTTATCGCTTCACCAACGAATCGCTTGCGCACACCGTCTGCGACCTCGCATCTTTGGCCAAGGAGGCTACCGGCGGCAAGCAGGTGATCGGCGCTTTCTTCGGCTACACCTGCTGTGACGCGGAGATCGGCCACCACGCCGCCGACATCGTGATGAACTGCGAGGACATCGACTTTTTAGCCAGCCCCTTCGGATACATTCAAAACCGCGCGCAGGGCATGGACTGGCCCTTCCACGGCCCGGTGGAGTCGGCGGCTTTACACGGCAAACCGTGGTTCATGGAGGCCGACGTCCGCACCTGCTATTCCGAGCCTCTCAGCAAGTGCATGACCTTTGCCGACCCCGTCGTGAGTCGCGCCTACGATAGCCCGGTGTGGTCCGGGCCCAAGGACATTGAAGGGTCGCTCGGGCAGATGGGCAAGGCCTTCGCCCGCGTCCTTACCCACAACACCGCCGTGTGGTGGTTTGATATGTGGGGCGGCTGGTATCATCAGGATCAGCTCATGGCCTTCCACAAAAAGGCCTTTGAAATTTACAAGGAACACGTTTTCGCGGGCGGCTCGGAAAACGCCGCGCCCATCGCGCTTTTGGAGGACGACGAGACCTTCCTCGAGATCAACACCGAAAGCTTTTATTCTTCGCGCCTCGCGACCGAGACGTGGGTGAAATTAGGCCCGGTCGGCACGCCCTACCGCATGTTCCTGATGGACGATTTTGATCAGCTCGACCCCGCTTCTTACCGCGTCGCCCTTTTCGCTTCGGCGCATCATTTCACCGAAAAACAGCTCAAAGCGCTTGAAAACTGGAAAAAGGACGGGCGCGTCCTCATTTTCCTCGGCCCGGTCGACTCATCCATCGCAAGCGGCGTGAAGGTCAAGAGTTGGCCCGAGGCCGAAGAGCACCCGCTTGAAAAAGAGCTTACCTCAAAGAAGATGCGCCTTGAAGCGCTTCCGGGAGACGTGATCTTCGACCGCGCACCGGACGGCGAATCGGTCTCGCTTTTACGCCGCTTCCGCGATTACAGCGTCTTCGTCTCCACGGCCATCCTTCCCGACACCGCCTTCATCCGCCGCCTCACCGCCGGAGCCGCCGGGCGGGTCTATTCCTACGATAACGACGTGGTCTACGCAAGCGAAAAATTCGTCGCCGTCCACGCCGCATCGAATGGCATCAAGCGGATCAACGTCAACCGCAAAGTGCGCTTCGTCAACGCCTTTACAGGCGAAATACTCCCCGCAAACGAATGCTACGCCGACGTAAAAATGGCGTTCGGCGAGACTTTACTTCTCAGACTTGAAGATCTTGCATAAAATATAGGAGGATTTGTCGATGGAACAGATTTCCCAATCCGACCGCGAAAGGCTCCGCGCCCTCGCTCATCACAAGCGGGAGCTTGCCGAAAACGCGGAAAACGCGCGCATCATGAAGCTCTGGCGCGCTCAGGCCGAGGGTCGGCGCGACACACCGCCCGTGCGCCTGCTCTATTCCAATTTCTCCGACGCGGTCATCGCCCCCCGGCATGAATGCGTCGGTGCGGAAGCGCGCAAGATCGAGTGGAAGCTGCTCGACGAGACCGTCGGCCGCGACCTCTTCGGCGACGACACGCCGCTTTCCCCGACCTATGATATCCCGCTTTTCGCCTCCGCCGATCCCTTCGGTTCGCACCCCAACCTCACCCGCGCCGAAAATTCCAAGGGCTTCCACATCAACCCCGTCACCGACGATCTGGAAGCGGACATCGACCTTTTCAAGCACGGGAGCTTCCATGCCGACCCGGAAGGCACCAAGGCGTGGGCCGACTTCGTCTCGGAGATCATCGGCGACATCCTCCCGGTGCGGATCACTATGAACGGCCTGACCGCCGCCATGACCAACCCGCTGGTCCAGCTCATCGGCATGGAGAATTATTACCTCGCCATGTACGATACCCCCGATGCGCTCCACGACATCATGAACACCGCCTGCACCCTCTACGAAAACTACTTTGATATGCTGGAGGAAAAAGGCCTTCTGCTCCCGACCAACGACTTTTCCATGCTCCCGCAGGAGTCCTTTGCCTTCACCGACGAGCTTCCGCACGACCACGTGACCTCCACGCGCGAGATGTGGGGCTTCCTCGAATCGCAGGAGACCACCGCCGTCGCGCCCGAGACCTACGGCGAATTCGTCTACCCCTACATGGACCGCCTCGTGAAGCGCTGGGGGCTTCTCTCCTACGGCTGCTGCGAGCGCGTGGACAATATTTTCGAGCCTTACCTTTCCCGCTGGAAAAATCTCCGCAAGCTCTCGGTCTCGCCCTTCAACGACGAAAAGAAGGTCGGCGACCTGCTGCGCGGCGCCAACATCGTCTATTACAGCAAGCCGCGCGCCGAATACGTCACCAATCCCGGCCCGCTGGATGAAGAAGCGACGCTTCTTTACTTCAAGGGTGTCTGTGAAGCGGCTTCCGGCTGTCTTTTCGAGATCGCCCAGAGAGAGGTCGGCACCATCTTCAACGATTTTAACCGCGGCAGACGCTACGTGGAACTCGCGCGCGAGGCCGTGGAAAAATACTGGAAACCGTAACAAAATTCATTTTATTACAGGAGGAAAATCAAATGCAGTACAAAATTCAGGGAGAACCCATGCCCGTCGTCATCTGTAACCTTGAGCCCGGTGAATCCATGATCACCGAAAAGGGCTCCATGGTCTGGATGAGCCCCAACATGATCATGCAGACCAATGCCGGCGGCCTCGGCAAGGCGCTCGGGCGCATGTTCTCCGGCGAATCCATCTTCCAGAACATCTACACCGCCTCCGGCGCTCCCGGCATGATCGCCTTCGGCTCCAGCTTCCCCGGCGCTATCCGCGTCATCGAAGTCACGCCCGATCGCCCCGTCGTGGTGCAGAAATCGGCCTTCCTCGCCGCCACCACCGGCGTGGAGCTCTCGGTCTTCTTCCAGAAAAAGCTCGGCGCGGGCTTCTTCGGCGGTGAAGGCTTCATCATGCAGAAGCTCTCCGGCCACGGCCTCGCTTTCATTGAGATCGACGGCTCCGCCATTGAATACGACCTCGCCTACGGCGAGCAGATGATCGTCGACACCGGCTACCTCGCCATGATGAGCGAATCCTGCTCGCTCGACATTCAGACGGTCAAGGGCGTAAAAAATGTGCTCTTCGGCGGTGAAGGTCTTTTCAACACCGTCGTCACCGGCCCGGGCCACATCGTCTTACAGACCATGCCGCTTTCCAACTTCATCGGCACCATCGCTTCGCACATTCCGCACAAAGACTGACACGCTGTCAAAAACGGGGCTGTAAAAAAACTCACAAGACCCTGTCATTCCGAGCCAGCGCCGC
>JAKSPX010000220.1 GCA_024404415.1 Clostridia bacterium
CAATTTCGCCATTACCTGCCACGCCGGGAAAGGCCGCGTTCATTTCATGGATGCCTTCCGCAGACTCGGCGGCCGGTATCTGCAATTTTTCATTGCGTCGAAGGGCGTGAAGGTCCATTACGCCGGGCTTCGCCCGACCGAATACCCCGTCAGGCGGAAGGGCTGGCATTCCGACGACCTTCTCCGCGAAAAGATCTGGGAGGTCGCGGAAAACACGCTCGTCCAGTGCATGCACGAGCATTATGAGGACTGCCCGTGGAGAGAGCAGGCGCTTTACACCATGGATTCCCGCAACCAGATGCTCTGCGGTTACTATGCTTTCGGCGAGACGCGCTTCCCAAGAGCGAGCCTGAAACTGATTTCCCGCAGTATGCGAAAGGACGGCTTCCTCTCCATCTGCGCGCCGGACCACGCAAAAATCGTCATCCCGTTTTTCAATCTGGTTTATTATATCCAGATGCGGGAATATATCGACTATTCCGGCGACCTGACGCTGGCCAAAGAGGCGCGCGGGGTCCTGAAAAAACTGATGCAAAACTTCCTCGGGCGCATCGGGGAGGACGGATTGGTCGAAAACCCGGTCGGCGAAGGGCTGGGCTACTGGAATTTCTACGAGTGGTCGGAGACCCTTTCGGGAGAATTCAACGACGTGACGCCTTATAAGGACGCCGTCCTCAACGCGACGCTGGTTCTGGCGCTCGAAGACTACGCGAAGATCCTCTCCGCCATCGGCGAGGACGGAAGCGACTATCTCAAAATTGCCCAAAAGGTGCGGAAAGCCATCCGGGAGAATTTCTTTAAGGAAGAAGCGGGACTCTTTGCGACCTCGTGCGGGCGATTTGAAGGCACGTATAGCGTCCTGGTCAACGCGCTCTGCCTGCTTGCGGGCGCGGCGGAAGGGTTAGATCATACGCGGATGCTTGGGATCATTGCGGAAAACGGCGGCGGGGAAGACATCATTCCCGCGACGCTCAGCATGAACTGCTTCCGCTGCGACGCGCTTCTGAAGGAAGACAAGGAAAAATACAGCCCGGTCATCCTGAAAGAACTGGATGAAAGCTATTTTATGATGCTCCGCGCCGGGGCGACCTCGTTCTGGGAGACTATCATAGGCGCGGACGATTTCGGCGGAGCGGCAAGCCTCTGCCACGGCTGGTCAGCGTTACCGATCTACTATTATTCCATTCTGCTCAAATAACGGGAGGACAATGCTATGAAACTGCGTTTGCCGGATAGGCTCACCGTGTACGCCGAAGGATGGAAGGCTTCGCCTGCCGTCCGGGAAAAGATAAACGAAAAGGATGTGGAGATCGGCCTTGCGTTGGCCGAAAACCTGCAGATCACGCTGAAGGCGGAAACGAGCCGCCCGAAATATCTCTTTTTGCGCTGGAATTTCCGCGAGGATGAAAAACGATGCGAGAGCGTGAAGATCCTCGGCGACGCCTATGAAAGAGGCTACGGAGATCTCGCGTGGCGCGCCATCGAGGCGGAACGCATCATGCCGTGGTACATGCTGGTTTCCAACGGCAGTGACATGAACGCAGACGTTTCGGGCCGCCTGACCGAAGGCTTCGGCGTAAAGACCCAGCCCGCGGCGGTCGTGACGTGGCAGTATGACGCGGCAGGCGTGACCATGTGGGCCGATGTGCGTAACGGCGGAAGCGGCGTGAAGCTCGCGGGGCGCACGCTCGACGTTTGTGAGGTCGTATTCGGCACCTACCCGGATATGTCAGCCTTTGACGCGGGGCGGAAGTTCGCCAAAGCCATGTGCCCCAAGGCCAAGCTCCCGAATCACCCGGTTTACGGCTCCAACAACTGGTATTATGCCTACGGCGTGAGCTCCCACGAGGAGATCCTCGGAGATTCGAAGATCGTCGCGGAGGAATGCGCGGGGATCGAGAACTTACCTTACATGGTCATCGACGACGGCTGGCAGAAAAACAGCACCGACGCCCCGTGGACGGGCGGAAACGAAAAATTCCCGGATATGAAAAAGCTTGCCGCGGAAATGAAGGGAATCGGCGTGCGCCCGGGCATCTGGATCCGCTATCTGACCGACCAGAAGCACGAGATTCTGGATTGTCCCGCGGAATGGCGGCTTACGAGAGATGAAAAATACCTCGATCCGTCGCATCCCGGCGTGATCAACTACGTCAAAGAGACCACCAAAAGGCTGGTCGACTGGGGCTATACCCTCATCAAGCACGATTATTCCTTCGTCGACGTTTTCGGCAAGTACGGCCGCTACATCAATGAGCAGGTCACCGAGGACGGCTGGCATTTCTACGACGAAACCCGCACCTCAATGGAGATCACGCTGGATTTCTACAAGGCAGTCAAAGAGGCGGCGGGCGAGGATACCGTCATCATCGGCTGCAACACCATTTCGCATCTCTGCGCCGGGCTTTACGAGCTCAACCGCACCGGGGACGACACCTCGGGGCGCGAATGGGATCGGACGCGCATGATGGGCGTCAACACACTGGCTATGCGCATGATCCAGAACGGCATTTTCTATATGGACGACGCCGACTGCGTCGGCATCATGGGGCCGGTGCCGTGGCAAATGCATAACCAGTGGCTCGATCTTCTTTCCAGAAGCGGCTCGCCGCTCTTCGTCTCCTGCAAGCCGGGGATCCTCACGGAAAGCCAGATGGAAGAACTCAAAGCCGCGTGGAAGGTCAATTCCGTGCAGAAAAATACCATGCGCCCGCTTGACTGGATGGAAACGACAACGCCGTCCATCTGGGAGATCGATGGCGAAAAGGTGACCTACAACTGGTACCCGGAGGAAGGAACCATGTCCTTCGTGCCGCAAATATAAATGAAAATCCATATACAAAAGGAGAAACAGTATGAAAACGATCCGTGTAGACCTTTCTCAGAAACTCGGTCCGATCAAGCCGATGAACGGCGTCGGCGGCGGACCGCTCAGCGGCCATTTCACCTTTGACAACAGCCAGTATTTCAAGGAAGCGGGCATCCCCTTCGGGCGCACCCACGACATCGAATACCCCTTCGGGAGCGGCGAATACGTGGATATCCACTGTGTGTTCCCCAACTTTGACGCCGACGTCGATGACCCCGCGAGCTACAACTTCATTTTCACCGACGAATATCTCAAGGCGATGGTCGCCTGCGGCACCAAGCCCTTCTACCGCCTCGGTTCCACCATCGAGCATCAGCCCATCAAGCGCTACATCCACCCGCCGAAGGATTTCAAAAAGTGGGGCGAGATCTGCTCCCATATCGTCGCCCACTATAACGAGGGCTGGGCGAACGGCTTTGAAATGGGCATTGAGTATTGGGAGATCTGGAACGAGCCGGATCTGATCGATCGCTGCTGGACCGGGACCGAGGAGGAATTCATCGAGCTTTATCTGACGGCCGCGCCGATCATCAAGAATGCCCACCCCAATATCAAGGTCGGCGGCTGCGCATTCACCCACGTTCAAGCGCCGCTCGCGGAAAAATGGCTTGCAGCCGTCAAAGAAAACGGCGCGCCGATGGATTTCTTCTCCTGGCACGGCTATATCAGCCAGCCGCAGCAGGCGAAGGAAAGCTCGGAATATGCGGACATGCTTCTGAAAAAATACGGCTTTGAGGATGCAGAGAGCATTT
>JAKSPX010000221.1 GCA_024404415.1 Clostridia bacterium
CGTCTTGTGGGGGTCGACGCCCACGTCGTCCGGAAGGGTGCTGCAAGCATCAACTTGCCGGGCGGATGGGGGCATCCGCCCCTACGGGATGGTGCTTCTTGTAGGGTCGATTCACGAATCGACCGAGAGCTTCTTGTTACCGAAACGTATCTCTGCACGGACAAGGACTGTCGACTCATGAGTCGACCCTACCGGATTTGTGCGAAACCTTATGACAATGATAAGCAAGGGAACTGTGGAGTCGTTTTAGAAAGGGAGGACTTATTGTGAGAATCAAAAAGACGACCGATACCCCCGCGGAGGAAAAGAGCCGGTATGCCCGCAGGCTTGAGACGCGGGAATATATCTTCGTGGTGCTCGGCTTCCTATTATCCATTGCCGTCTGGTGCGCGCCGATCCTTTTCTTGAGGGAGGCGACAACGGGGCTCATCATCGTTTCCATCCTGCTCCTGGTCATTGCGCTCCTGATCCCGCTTCTAAGCTTTCTTCTGATGAAGCGGAAATCCGAGAAGCTCAACAGCATGAAGGTGGCCGAGGTGCAGGAATTTGTCGGCTCCCACCGCGAGCACGCCGAAGAGACGGCGGAGGAGAAGAAAAGGCTTCTGGAAAAGATCAAGGGCGCGACGAATCTTTACGCCGTGTTTCTCTTCCTTTTCGGCCTGATCCTTGCCATGGGGCATTACTATCTCCGGATCTATTTCCCGGGCATCCCCGCGTTCTATATCTTCGCGGCGCTCACCCAGCTCAAAAAGCCGAAATACGCCTTTGAAAAGGAAAAGTACCAGACCAATCTGGAGCCCGGGGACTATCCCGCGCTTTATGCGCTTGCCCGGAAGGCGGAGGAGGCCTCGGGCATTTCGGGCGAGATCTATATCGGCCTCTCCGACGACCGCGATCAGGCGACCTCCATCATCCGCATCGACAGGGGGTATTATTTCTCCATCGGCGTGCGCCTTCTGAAGCTCTGGACGGAGGAGGAATTATACACCGTCTTCCTCCACGAATTTGCCCACGTCGCGTCGGAAAATCAAGAGACCAACGCCCTGAACGATTATCTGACAAGGACCATGGACGGGCGAAGCGCCACGTATTTGCAGTTTGTCACAGCGTATCTTTACGCCTATCCCGACGCCCTCTATCAGTTTGAGCACTTCCTTTATCAGTTTGCGTCGTCGGTCGCGGAGGAAGAAAAAGCCGACCGGGCGATGAAGGCTTTCCCGGACGCGGCGGCTATGGCCTTCTTAAAGATCAAATACATGGAGATCTACGCCTGGGAAGACGATTATGCGGACGACACGCCCTATTACGCGCCGGAGGAGCCGCAGGCCGACCGGTTCAGATGTGACACGGAGAAGATCAAAAAGGCCATCACGGAGCGGGCAAAGGATTGGAACAAGCTTGTCCAAAGTGAGATCCAGTCGAGATCCTCCACCCGTCCCCCGGTGAAGATGCGCCTGGAAAGCCTCGGCATCGCCGATCTGCCGGAGGTGTTTGACTACCCGGCGGGTGATTACGGAGCGGAATGCGAAAAGGCCGAGGCCTTTATGGATAAACTGCTTCACGACGAAAACGCGAAGGATTACGCCGCGAATCGGGAAAAATTCTACCTGAAACCGCAGGAAGAGGTCGAAACCTGGGAAAAAGAGGGAAGACAAGTCACGGCGGAAGGCTACCGGGACGTCGTGCAGGCGCTCGCCGCTCTCTGCCGCTTTGACGAGGCGGCGTCGCTCGCGGAGCGCGCGATCAACGAGCTTTCGGACAATGCCTCGCATTACGGTTATTATTTCCGCGGCCTTTATCGGCTCCATCATTACGACGCGGGCGGCCTCGACGATCTCTACAAGGCCATCGAGCTGAACGGCAATTATGTTGAAGAAGCCATCGACACGATCGGCGCATTCTGCTGCTTCATGGGTCTGCAGGCGGAGCTGGATACCTACCGGGAAAAGGTCGCCGGGATCTTGCAGAAGTTCGCGGATGAAGACGAGCAGGCGGGCAGTCTCGGGAAGAACGACAGGCTGACCGAAGAACACCTGCCGGAGGGAATGCTCGAAGAGATCCTTCAATATATCGTCTCGGTGTCGCAGGGGCAGGTCGCCAAGGTCTATCTGGTCAGGAAGGTCATCTCCGACACCTTCTTTTCCAGCCCCTTCATCATCCGCTTCAAGCCCGACGCCCCGGAGGAGATCCGGGACGACGTGATGCACAAGATCTTCCTGCTCCTCGACAACGACTACGACTGGCAGTTCTCGCTTTTTGCCTACGATGACCTTGAAAAGGGCGTCGTGGAAAAGGTGCCGGGAAGCTGTGTGTGGGAAGATAAAGAAGAAAACTGAGAGGAAGCTCATTTTATGTTGAAGATCACCTGTCCGATCATCACCGACAGTGATGTGGAAAAGGCCATAAAGACCATCGAGACCTGCTATTTTACGACCCCCGTCCACGGCCTGACCAGGCCTTTCTACGGCCCGGGCGGCGAATACGGGAACGACTGCTGGAGCCTTGACTACACCCTCATCATGGAGGCGGTCAAGTGGCTCATCCCGGAGCGCGCGGCGGATTACGTCGAAAACCTCGCAAGGATGCAGGGGGAGGACGGACGCATCAAGTTATACGGCAGCGAGTTCTTTGGCCATATCCCGAGCGTCAAAGAGCCGATCTCCTCGTCCCCGAAAAGACTCCGCCTGCTTCCGAAGCTCGTAAAAATGTGGGGTGAAACGGAATTATCCCGGGAGGCGCTTTCCGTTGCGGAGCGCGATTTTTCGTGGTGGGTCAAAAGCCGCTATGATGAAAAGTCCGGCCTCTTCTCGGCGGTCTTTGAGGAGACCTTTATCCCCAATACCGAGTCGGGTTCCTACGAGTATGCCCCGGTGGATACCAATATCGAGTTATTGCTCGCCTGCCGCGCCCTTGCGGAAGTGATCCCCGAAAAGGCGGATGAGTACCTGACGTGGGAAAAGAAGCTCACGGACGCGGTCAACCGTCTTCTCTGGGATGAGGGGGAGGGCTGTTACCTGCCTTATGACCTCCGGCGCGGGGAACGCATCAAACGGCGCATGGCATCGACCTTCCTCGGGTTTTACGCGGCGGATGAGGAGAAAAAGGAGCGCCTTTTCGCCCTTCTCACCGATCCCAATGCCTTCGGGTGGGGAGAAAAGCCGCTATACTCGGTCTCAAAAAAGGATCCGCTCTTTCAGACGGTGGAGGGCCGGTACGTAGGGAACCCCTCGTGGAGCGGTTCGGTCTGGACTTATCACAACCTGCCGACCGTCAAAGCCCTCAGATACGCGGGCTATGAGGACGCGGCGACGGAGCTCTCAATAAAGACCATCGAGCTCTTCAAAAGCAATTATGCGGAATTTCTGGATCCCTTTACCGGGAAGGGAAACGGCGTGAGGGATTACGGCTGGTCGGCCGCAGAATGGCTGCAGCTCCTCATCGAGGACATCTTCGGCGCAAGCTACACGGCGAAGGACGGCTTGCAATTCACCCCGCATTTCCCGAAGGCATGGGAAGGGGAGAAGCTTTCTATCGAAAGTCTCCGCCTGCCGGACATGAGCGAAGCCTGAAACGTCCTCCGCGCGGCCATTGGCGTGAGGGAAGACCGGCTTTTT
>JAKSPX010000222.1 GCA_024404415.1 Clostridia bacterium
TCAGCGCGGGCGGCGTTGCCTTCTACGACGGCGCGACCCTCACTCCGCAGGTCTACGAGGCCATGGACTGGATCGACTCCATCGTCAACGATCACGATCCGATCGTTCTGCCCGAACAGGCTTACGTCGTTTCGCAGATCCTCGAGGCTATTTACGTCTCCAGCAAGACCGGCGAGCCGGTTTACTTCGACTAAACGAATGAAATAAGAAGACCGCCCTTTGCCTTTCCGGCAGAGGGCGGTTCTGCTATATTACTTGTTGAGGATTTCCTTGGTACGGCGGAGGATGGGAAGCTCGCGGTTTCGGATGAGCCGCCCGATCCTTGTTCCGGCGCGGGTCTCGTATTCCTTCTCAGCCTCGTCGAAGGTTAGACGCAGGGTGGAGAGGTGAAACTCCGAGATCTCGTCGGGCGTCAGGTTCTTTTCCCCGAAGGACTTCACCCGGCAGAGGAAATAGTGGTTGATGTTGTGGCGGTGGATGAGGTTATAATAATCACTCACGACGCCGATTTGCCGGATGATCTCGGTCTCGGCGCCGAGCTCTTCCCGAAGCTCCCGGATGATGGCGTCTTCGGGCTTTTCACCCTTTTCCACGCCGCCGCCGGAGGTCTCGATCAGAGTGGCCTCCCCGAAATCGTCGTTTCGGTGGGCACGGACGAAATAGAGGAAGCCCTCGTCGTCGATCACGATGGCGCGTGCGATCGGCCGGTCGTGGTCGGTAAAGGTGAATTCCCACTCGTTATCCTGCAATTCCAAATAGAGAAGATCGTTTTCTGCCATGTGCCTTTTCCTTTTTCAGAGGAGGACTTCCTTATTGGTGCCGTAGAAAATGTCGTCATGTCCGCTGATGAGCTTGCAGAATTCCTCAAAGCGCGCCCAGTCGTTGTGGATGTCGAATTCGTAGCTGTGGCCCCAGATGTAGAAAAGCTTGGGCGTGTCGGGCTTCATGTCGATGAACTTTTCGGCGAGATCGAACATCAGATCCATCTCGCGGTGATGGTAGGCCGTCGGGTTGAAGGCGAGTAGCTCGGTCTGAAGGTCGAAATTGTGCGTCTGCGTGGTGGTGCGGGCGTATTTCATGCCGGTGTGGTTGCGGATCAGGTCGACCACGCGCTCATCCATATAGGAGGTGCCGCCCGGGTAGGCCATGCCGACCACCTCGTATCCCGCAATCTCGGAGAGGGCGAGACGGTCTTCCTCGACTTCTTTGATGACCTGAGCATCGTCGAGAGCCTTGAGGTTGGGGTGGGTGAGGGTGTGTCCCGCGATCTCATGGCCTTCGTAGATGGCACGGACCTCGCACGGTCTCGGCTTGACGTGCGCGACCGTCACGTCTTCGCGTAAAAGCGAGCCCGGCTGGCCGAGATAACCGGAGTTGATGTTGAAGGTGCATTTGAGATCGTATTTGTTGAAAATCTCGATGAGGCGCTGATCCTGCGTTACGCCGTCGTCGTAGCTGAACGTGACCGCTTTCATTTTCCCATTGAACATATTTCTGCCCTCTTTTTCCTTCGTGATGAAATGGATATGAAATGAGTATAGCAGATTTTTCCATACAGTCAAGGGGTTTCTCGGGAGATACACTGAGAGCGCATCAAAATATACGCAAATTCGATTACCGATAATGTTGACTGCTGACCGATAATGTGGTAATGTTATCCTGTCACATGTGATCAGACTATATTTCATCAGGAGGGATGGCTATGGGCATGGAAGAACGCCATCAGGAAATATCCGCGACCATCCGCAAAAACGACAAGATCACAGTCGCGGAGATCACCGAAAAATACGGCATATCCGACGAATCGGCGCGCCGCGACCTGCGCCTTTTGGAGCAGGAGGGCGTCTGCAAGAGGACGCGCGGCGGCGCGATCATCATGCGGCAGGTGAACGTCCGGCCGCCCGCTGACCGGGATTTCAAGGCGATGCCGATCTTTGAAAACTACCGGGAGATCGCCCGCGAGGCGGTCGGGAGGATATGCGAGAACGACACCGTGTATCTGCCCGGCGGGTCGTTTGGGTACATCATGACGTCGCTTCTGCCGCACGACCGGCACTTCACCGCCGTGGTCAATGCCGTTGATATCGCAAAAGAGCTGAGAAATTTTGAAAATATCGATGTGTACGTCGCGGGCGGAAGGATGCGCCAGAACGGGTCACTGGTCGATTCGCTGGCCAGTGAATTTGTAAGCCGCATCCATTTCGACCTCTGCTTCATGACCGGCGCGGGACTGACGGCGGATTTCGGGCTCTCCAACGGCACCGACGAGACCGCCTCTTTCCAGCGCACGGTGATCCGTAACAGCCGGAGGCGTCTGCTTTTGATGCCCGGCGCGAAGATCGGGGCGGACGCCTTTATCAAGGTGTGCGACGTTACGGTATTTGATGAGGTCATCACCGATTGGGACTGCACCGAGGAGCAGATCGCCGCCATTGAAGAAAAGGGCGTGAAGATCACCGCGGTCGGGGAGAGTAAATGAACCGCGAACAGAAGCTGCGGAATCTGATCCTCGACCGCTATGTGAGCCTGCGGCAGTTTGCCACAGAAGCCGAGATCCCTTATAGCACACTGATGACATTACTCGCGCGCGATCTCGGCGGCGCGTCGTTTGACACGGTGACCAGAATTTGCAAAAAGCTTGAAGTGGATCCGCGGGAATTCACCGAGGACAGCCTATAAAGAAACACCGTATCCGTCGGCAATTCCGACGGATACGGTGTGTAATAACGACGTATCGAATATATCGCGGATTTTCAAAGTCAACCGATCACACAAAAGGCTTCAAAAGCTTGCGACCGCATCTGGGGCAGTAGTCCGTATCGTCGCTGAAATACATTTTGCACGAAGAGCAGTAAGCGTGATATCCGGCAGCAGAGACAGGCTCGGGCTCGCCTGCTTCCGATGCCTTGGTGCCCTTCAGAGGAAGAACAGCCTGACCACCGGCGACCTTTTCGAGTTCTTTTTCGTTGAGATTCTTGTTTTCCATTATGTTTACCTCCGTAGAATTTCTTGTATTTTGTTGAATGATCAGAATCTGATTTCTGCGCCGCAGCTGCATCTGACGACCGTACCACTGTGCTGGGATGTGCATATCACGATCTCTCCGCGGTTCTCGCATATTTTGATTTTGCCCGCTCCGACAGGAGCCGCTTGGTCTGCACTCGGTCTCTCAGCGCCCTTCAGAGGAAGAACAGCCTGTCCGCCGACGACCTGTTCGAGTTCTTTTTCACTGAACTTCTTATCTCCCATTACATTTACCTCCGTTGGTTTCTTCACTTATATATACGAGGGATCCTCAAAAATGGCTACAACATTTATAATAAAAAACGAGGGCGAACGGCCCTCGCTTTTCGTTTTGTGGTGCGCCCAGCGGGCGCATGTTACAAGGGGTGAAAGTCCCCAATCCGCCCGACAGCGGGAAGGATATAGCCAAGAGCAAGGGTGACCCGGGTAACTGGGAATCTGAAGGAAGCAGGAGGCAAATCACCGGCTTGACGAACAGAAATCATGAAGGCTGTATATGTGGGTAAGATTGCCATACAAGTCAAAGCCCAAAAGCTGTACGGAAGCATATGCAGTAACCATGGCAGGTATATGGTGAGAAGGAACAT
>JAKSPX010000223.1 GCA_024404415.1 Clostridia bacterium
CCGGATGCCAGTTTTCCGGGCCGTGGGAGAGCATGTGCGCGCTCGCGGCGGTGACTTCGCCGATCATGCCGTCGTCAATGAGTCTTCTTGCGGTCTGGATGCCCGCGCCGAGGAAGGTATCCGGCGCGCCGCCGAGGTAAAGGCCCTTGGCTTTGGCCAGCTCCACCAGCTCTTTAGCTTCCTCAAGGTCGGGGGAAAGCGGCTTTTCCGAATAGACGTGCTTGCCCGCTTCCAGAGCCGCCTTGGTCACAGCATAGTGCTCGTAGGGACGGGTGATGTTTAAGACGATGTCCACCTCCGGGTCGCGGAAAAGCTCGTACATATCCTTGTAGATTTTGATGTGCGGGTATTTTTCCTTCGCCGCTTCGGCGCGTTCCGGGATCAGGTCGCAGACGCCGCGGACGTTGATCTCGCGGAACATATTGGTGATGTTTTCGAGGTAAATGCCGCTGATGCAGCCCACCCCGACAAAGGCGATATTTTTCATATTGTCATTCCTTTCGGTATTTTATATGAGTTTGGACGCTTTTTCCAGCGCCGCGGCGTAGATGACGGCGGCTTTCATGAGGTGCGGCAGGTACTTGCCCTCGTCGTGCTGGTGCGCGCCGCCCTTTTCCGGCAGGCCCTCCGGCTCCGGCATACCGCTCGGGCCGTAGGCCATGGCGTTCGGGAGCTTGCGGGCATAGGTGCCGCCCGCCATGGTGTAGGGCTTGGCCTGACTGCCGGTCAATTCGTTATAGAGGTCGGTCAGCGCCTTGACCACCGGGGTGTCCTTCGGGACGTAGGCAGGTTTGCTGTCGCGCTTGAGCGCAAGGGTGAAGTTATTGGCTTCGGCGGTATTTCTGATCTTTTCGACCAGCGGCTCGCCCTTCAGGGTCGCGGGGTAGCGGATATTGAAGGTCAGGGCGGGCTTGCCGTCCACAAGGCCCAGAACCGAGCCGACAGCGGTCAGATGGCCGGAGATCTCATCCTCGCACACGATGCCGAGGGTGGTGCCGTCGCAGTCGTCGTTGACGCGGTTGATGAAGTCCAGAATTTCCGCATCCTTCCCCTCGGCGACGCCGGTCTTTAAGAGCATATCGGAAAGCAGGCGGATGGCGTTCACGCCGTGATAGGGGTTGGCCGAGTGCATGGCCACACCGTTCGCGGTGATTCTGATGACGCCGGGGCGGCGCTCCACCGTGAAGCGGTCGCCGATATCCTTGATCTTTTCCAACGTCACGCCGTCTTCTTTTAATTCGACGAACGCCTTGTCCGGCACCATGTTGTTGACAAGGCCGCCGCCGATGGCGAGGAATTTATCCGAAAGCGCGTAAGGCGCGATGAGCTTGCCCTCCAAAATGCCCTTTTCGGCATAGCAGACCGGGAAGGAGGAGTCGGGGATGAGGCTCATGTCGGGGCAGGGATAGTTTTCGCGGAACCACATCACGTCGGCCATGCCCTTCTCCTCGTCGGTGCCGAGGTAAAGTCTGACGGTGGCATCCAGTTCGATGCCGAGCATATCGAGGAGCCTCAGGGCATAAAGACCCGCGACCGCCGGGCCCTTGTTGTCGCTCACGCCGCGGCCGAAGAGCACGTCGCCCTCGCGGGTGAGCTTGTAGGGTTCATGTACCCAGTCGTCGCCCTCGGGCACCACGTCGAGGTGGCCCCAGACGCCAATGACCTTGTCGCCCTTGCCTTTTCTCTCGAGCGACCCGACTCTGTCGCCGTAATTTACGGGGGTGTAGCCGTACTTTTCGCCGATGGAAAGCATGGTTTTGAGCGCCTTGAGGCAGCCTTCGCCGAAGGGCGAATCGGGCGCTTCCTCATCCGCCACCGAGCGGATCTCCACGAGCTTGCGTAAATCTTCGAGGTACTCTTCCTCATGCGCGGCCATCCATTCCTCGGCCAGCTTCAACTGTTCCTTCGTCATCGCGTCAGTCTTCCTTTCTTCTATCCTCAAAATTTTTCCATACTCTTTCAAACCACAGGTCGGGCGTGGGAAGCGGGCGTCTTTCCCGGTAAGCGGAGACAAATTCGCCCTCCTTCATGGCGGTCGTCATGACCTTTTCGCGGTAGGAAACGTCCTCTTTGATGGCTTCGCCTTCTTTGAAATAGACCGCACTTCCGCGGCTTCCCGCAGTCCCGGAAGCTAACTTTTCCGCCGAGAGAAGCGCCTTTGCACCGAGGATCGCGTCGCGCGAGACCATCCACCCGGCAAGCTCGCTTTCATACAAAATGCCGTCAGAATAAAGCCCCATAAAGGCCTCGTCCAGAGTCTTTTCGGTTTCTTCAAAGGCGTCCGCCATGCGCATGGCGGCGGCGTTTTCGCTCATGGCGTGCTGAGATGCCTTCCGATAAGCCATGTGGCCGCCCTTTTTCTTTTCGAGAAGGGCGTTTTTCAGCTCTTCGGTCTCTTTTTTCGCCTTTTCAAGCGCATTTTCGTCTGTTTCGCGTTTTTCCCTGTCGTAGCGGATGGCGTCGGAGGCACGGAAGGCGCCGACCTGGGTGGAGTTGAGGGCCGAGCCGCCCGGGCGCGAAACGCCGAAGGTGCCCGCCGCCTCGCCGACGACGTAGAGGCCTCTGACCTTCGTCTCCCAGTTTTTATCCACCGCCGCGCCGCCGTTATTGTGCTGGGCGGCGAGGGTGATCTCCAGTTTTTCGGTATATAGGTCGATCCCGTGCGCGGCATAAAGCGCGATGGCGCGGGGATTCATCTCTTCCAGCCGCTTGATAGGCGTTTCCCCGGTCGCGCCGCAGTTTTCAAGGTAGGTTCTGGCCTCCTCGGGAAGCAGGCTCACCTCGCCCGACCAGCCGATGGGGTTTTCTTGATAATCAAGGAAGACCCTTCTCCCCTTTTTGATCTCCTCGTAGACCTTGCGGTCGACGCGGGAGGAGCCGTCGAGGTGGGCGGCGGCGAACGGCCACTGGTAGCCCTTCAAAAAGATGGAAAGAAGCTCTTCATCTTTATCCGGGAATTCCTCTGCGAGGAAATCATATTCGTTCCCCTCCTCATCCACCGAGAGGTAACGCGGGAGCACCTGCTGATAGGAGCCCGAGAGATTCCAGCGGAATTTCGTGGAGGCAATGCCGTACTGCCACTCGGCGAAATTCTGCAATTCCGCCCCGGCTTCCAGGATCAGGCCGCTCATGCCGGTCTGGCCGACGGGGTAGACCACGTTTTCATAGATGGCCGCCGGGCCGCCGGTGGCGAGAATGACGTGCGTCGCGGAGAAGGAGACGACCTTCCCGTCCTTTGTCACACCGATAAGCCCTTCGACCGCGTTATCCTTTGTGACGATCTTCGAGACGGTCACGCCGTCGGTGAAGGGGATATGCTTTTCAAAGAAGGCCTTTTCAAGCTTTTCGGTCATGAATCTTGAGGTCAAGGGTCCTGCCGAGGTGCCGCGCCTTTTGGGGTCGTTGTCGGTCTTGTAGCCGACGAATTCGCCATATTCATTGGTCGGGAAGGGCACGCCGAGCGAAGCAAGGCGCAGAAAGCCTCTTGCCGATCCCGCCGCCTCGGCGTAGGCGACGTCGCCGTCCACCGCGCCGCCGTTATATAGCGTCAGGGCCATGTCGGCCACCGAGTCGGGCGCGTCACCGCAGGGGGACAATTTATAGTAGGTCTG
>JAKSPX010000224.1 GCA_024404415.1 Clostridia bacterium
ACGCTATGCTGGAAGCGCCGGCAGCCGCCCACATGACCGCCGGCGTGATCACCTGGGTCCCGATGAGGGGTGCGGAGAAAAGGAAACGCGGCTTTGACCAGAGCGAACTTCTGGCAGGGGAGCTCGGAAAGCGTGTTGGGATGAAAGCCTGCCGGACGCTTGAAAAAACGAAGAAAACCCAAAGACAGAGCTCTCTTTCGGCCAGGGAACGGCGCGCCAATGTGCTCGGCGCCTATACCTGCCCTGACCCGGAGCGGGTGCGCGGAAAAAGCGTCGTGCTTGTGGATGACGTCGTTACGACGGGCAGTACGGTTTCGGAAGCGGCGCGCGTTCTGCGGACAGCGGGCGCGGGAACGGTCTATGTGATAGCGCTTGCAAAAAGCGACCTTTCATAAGAAACTGGAATAAATGTATGCGGTGCCGCCCGGAAGGACGGCATCTTCTTTTATCTTTCCTCATCCTTGACAAGCTATGAAGAGTGTAGTAAAATAAATACGCGTTCTTGCCGGAAAGTCGGAATGAAATATTCTGAAAGGAAACGGCAAAATTCAAGCGAAAGGAAACGTATATTATGCACACGGAATTGGAAAAAAACGCAAAAGAAAACTTCGGAAGCCGCATCGGCTTTATTCTTGCCGCGGCTGGTTCAGCGATCGGACTTGGAAATATCTGGAGATTTCCCTATCTCGCGGCCAGATATGGCGGCGGTATCTTTCTGATCGTATATATCCTGCTGGCCCTGACCTTCGGTTTTTCACTGATGGTGACGGAGATCGCCATCGGACGCCGCACGGGGAAAAGCGTTATCGGCGCCTACAAAGCGGTCAACAAGCGCTTTGGCCTGCTTGGCTATATCGCGGCGCTGGTGCCGATCATCATCACGCCCTATTACTGCGTGATCGGCGGCTGGGTGCTCAAGTACTTCACGGCCTTTGCAAGCGGCAGCGGCCGCAATACTGCGGGCGACGGCAGCTTCTTCTCGAATTATATCGGTGATGCGGGCGATACAACGCTCTTTTTTGTCGTCTTCCTTGTTCTGACGGCGGCGGTCATCTTCCTCGGCGTCAGAAACGGCATCGAAACCATCAGCAAATTCCTCATGCCGGTGTTGCTTGCGCTTCTGGTCGGCATCATGATCTATACCCTGACGCTGCCCGGCGCAGGCGAGGGGTTACGCTATTACATCCTGCCGGATTTTAACGGCATGACCGTCGGCAAGCTCCTGAAAACCATTGTTGCGGCAATGGGACAGCTTTTCTACTCCATGTCGCTCGCAATGGGCATCATGGTCACCTATGGCTCCTATATGCGCAAGGAGGACTCGATCGAAAAGTCCTCGCGTGAGATCGGCTTCTTTGATACGGCTGTTGCCATTCTGGCCGGCGCGATCATCGTTCCGGCAGTGTTCGTCTTCTCCGGCGGCGACGCCTCCCAGCTCAACGCGGGCCCCAGCCTGATGTACATCACCCTCCCGAACGTCTTTGACTCGATGGTCGGCGGACAGATCGTCGGCGCGGCCTTCTTCGCGCTGGTGGCTCTGGCGGCTCTGACCTCCTCCATTTCGCTTCTTGAGACGGTGGCCTCCATCCTCGCGGAGCGGTTCCACCTGAAACGCGTTTTCAGCACGGTCCTTTCGGTGGTGCTGGTTTTCCTGGTCGGCATGCTTTCGGTTCTGGGGTACAGCACCTGGAGCGACGTGACGATTTTCGGTTATCAGTTCCTCGATTTCTTTGATTTCATTTCCAACAACATCATGATGCCGGTCGTCGCACTTCTGACCTGCATCCTCATCGGCTATTTTGCAAAGACCGCCTTTGTTGAGGAGGAGATCGAAAGCGAAGATACGCGCTTCCGCTCCAAGAAACTTTACCGCGTGATGGTGATGGTGGTCTGCCCGATCTTTATGATCGTCATCCTGCTCACGCCTTTCGTTCTGAACATCTGACAAATACGAGGGGGAAGGGTATGCAGTACGGCCTGATCGGTGAAAAGCTGGGGCACAGCTATTCGCCGGAGATCCATCAGAAGATCGGGGACTACCTCTATGAGCTCCTCGAGCTTCCGCCGGAAGCGGTCGTTCCTTTCCTCCGGGAGAAGAATTTCAAGGCGATCAACGTCACCATCCCCTATAAAGAGCTGGTCATGCCTCACCTCGATGAGATCACCGAACGTGCCGAAAAGATCGGCGCGGTGAACGTCATACGCAATCAAAACGGGCATTTACTCGGCGACAACACGGATTTTTACGGCATGACCGCCCTTTTAGAGCGCATGGGCGTGGAGGTAAAGGGCAAAAGGGCGTTGATCCTCGGCACCGGCGGCACCTCCAAGACGGCGCTTGCCGTTTTGGAAAGCCTTGGCGCACGTGAGATCCTCCGCGTTTCCCGTTCCCGGGAGAGAGGCGACGTCACCTATGAGGAAGCACTTCGGGATCACTGCTCGTCGGAGCTCCTCATCAACACCACCCCGGTCGGGATGTACCCGAAGGAAGAGAATATCCCCATCGACGTCGGTGTCTTTTCAAACCTCGCGTGCGTGATCGACGCGGTCTACAACCCGCTTCGGACCGAACTGGTTCTCGAAAGCCTTGAAAGAGGCATCCCGGCGTTCGGCGGGCTCTATATGCTTGCGGCCCAGGCGGTGAAGGCAAGCGCTTTGTTTTTTGAAAAAGAGCTCGAGGAAAAATCCATTGAACGCGTTTACCGGGCGGTTTTAAGGGAAAAAGAGATCATTATCCTTGCGGGAGGCAGTGAGATAAAGCGCCGGGAAGCCCACAAGCTCTTCCCGAACGCCGTACTTTCCGAAAAAGTAGTCCCGCACGCGCTTTTGCGGAACGGGCGGGTATTTGATCTCGATCAATGGGACATAGAGGACATTCAGAGGGAACTATCATGAAACTGCTCATTCTAAATGGCCCGAACATCAACCTTTTAGGCGTGCGGGAGCCGGACATATACGGAAAAGGAACCTATGAGGAGCTTATCCGCCTGATCCGCACGCATGCGGAGGAGACGGGGCTCAATGTCGTCTTTTATCAGTCCAACCACGAGGGCGCGCTGGTGGACGCCATCCAGAACGCCTTTTTAGAGGATAAGGTGGATGGCATCGTCTTCAACCCGGCCGCCTACACCCACACCAGCGTCGCGCTATTGGACGCGGTCAAGGCGGTCCCCATCCCGGTCGTCGAGGTGCACATCAGCGACGTGGACGCCCGCGAGGATTTCCGAAAGGTGAATTTCATCCGCAAGGCCGCCGTTGCCACCATCAGCGGGCGCGGCTTTCAGGGGTATCTCGACGCGATGGACTTCCTGAAAGACTATATCGGAGGAGAAAAATGACCGTCGTGATCCGCCCCGGCTTCCTGAAAGGCGAGATCCAGGCGCCGCCCTCCAAAAGCGTATCTCACCGCCTGCTTCTCGCGGCCTCCCTTGCCGAAGGGGAAAGCGAGATCAGGGGCGTGGAGATAAGCCGCGATTTAGAATCGACGATCTCCTGCCTGGAAGCGCTCGGCGCAGAAGCGAAAAATCAAAACGGAATATGGAAGATCCGCGGCGCGGGCTCTATGAAAAGGGGTCACGCCGTCTTTCCATGCGGTGAGAGCG
>JAKSPX010000225.1 GCA_024404415.1 Clostridia bacterium
AGTAGCCGTTATCGGCGCAACGGGTATGGTCGGTCAGCGCTTCATGCTTCTGCTTGCCGAGCACCCGTGGTTCGAGCTCACCATTCTTGCCGCCAGCGCCAACTCCGCAGGCAAGACCTACGAAGAAGCCGTCGGGAACCGCTGGGCCATGACCGATCCGATCCCCGAAAAGGTCAAAGGCATGAAGGTTTATGACGCCGCTGCCGATCAGAAATACATCGCCGAAAACGTCGACTTTGCTTTCTGCGCCGTCAATATGAAGAAATCCGAGATCGTCGAGCTGGAAGAGAGCTACGCGAAGATGGAATGCCCCATCCTCTCGAACAACTCCGCCAACCGCTGGGGCGACGACGTCCCGATGATCATTCCGGAGATCAACCCCGGCCACGCCGAGATCATCCCTTACCAGCGCAAGCGCTTCGGCACCCGCCGCGGCTTCATCGCTGCCAAGTCCAACTGCTCCATTCAGAGCTACGTTCCGGCGCTCCATCCTCTGATGCCCTTCGGCATTGAAAAGGTTTGCGCCACCACCTATCAGGCCATTTCCGGCGCTGGCAAAACCTTCGCGCGCATGCCCGAGATCGTTGACAACATCATCCCCTTTATCGGCGGCGAGGAAGAAAAATCCGAGCGCGAGCCCATGAAGATCTGGGGCCATATTGAAAACGGCGTCATCGTTCCGGCGACGGCTCCGAACATCACCACCCAGTGCATCCGCGTCCCGGTCTCCGACGGACACATGGCGGCGGTCTTTGCAAGCTTCAAAAACTGCCCCTCCATCGACGAGATCCTTGATATCTGGAAGAACTTCCGCGGCGTCCCGCAGGAATTAGAGCTTCCCAGCGCCCCGAAGCAGTTCATCCACTACTTTGAAGAAGACAATCGCCCGCAGACCAAGCTTGACCGCAACCTCGAAGGTGGCATGGCGGTTTCTGTCGGCAGACTCCGCAAGGACAGTCAGTTCGATCTCAAGTTTGTCTCCCTCTCCCACAACACGCTCCGCGGCGCTGCCGGCGGCGGCGTTCTGATGGCGGAGCTTCTTGCCAAGCTCGGCTACATGGATTGATTTTCAGCATCTCACCCATCAGGAAAAGGAGGAATTCCGCATGAAAAAGCCTGTTTTCCGCGGCGCAAACGTCGCCATGGTCACCCCCTTCACCACCGACGACAAGATCAATTTCGATCTGCTCGGTGAAATGATCGAATTCCAGATCGCCTCGGGCACCTCTGCCATCACCATCTGCGGCACCACGGGCGAAAAATCCACCCTTTCGGACAGCGAACACAAGGCCACGCTCCTCTATGCCATCGACAAGGTCGCGGGCCGCATCCCGGTCATTGCCGGTACCGGTTCCAACGATACCCGCTACTGCATGCAGATGTCCAAATACGCCTGCTCGATCGGCGCGGATGGCCTTCTCCTCGTCACCCCCTACTATAACAAGACCACCCAGGCCGGTCTCATCCGCCACTATAATATGATCGCCGACGCCGTCGACAAGCCGATCATCCTTTATTCGGTCCCCTCCCGCACCGGCATGGGCATCACCGCCGAGACCGATTACGAGCTTTCCAAGCACCCGAACATCAACGGCACCAAGGAAGCGGCCGGAGATCTCGAGCTGGTCACCCAGATCCGCAGAATGTGCGGCGACGAGCTCAATATCTGGAGCGGTGAGGATTCCCTCATCGTGCCGATCCTCTCCATGGGCGGCCAGGGCGTCGTATCTGTGCTCTCCAACGTCATGCCCAGGGAAGTTGCGGACATCTGCTCGCTGTGGTTTGAAGGCAAAGCCAAGGAAAGCGCTGATCTTGCCATCAAGACCTTCGATCTCGCCAAGGCGCTCTTCCTCGAAACCAACCCCATTCCCGTCAAAGCGGCCCTCAACATGATGGGCTACCCCGTCGGTGACCCGCGACTCCCGCTGGTCCCGATGTCTGAAGCGGGTTCGGAAAAGCTCCGCAAGGTGCTCGAAGCGCACGATCTCATCAAATAAACCTCATGCCCCGCTCTTTCGCGGGGCATTTTTGAAAGGAAAACAGTATGACCAGATTGATTCTCTCCGGCGCGGGCGGCCGCATGGGACGCATACTCGCCGAAAAATGCAGGGAAAACGACATTCAGGTCGTTGCCGGCGTCGATATCCGTGCGACTAAGGCAGATTTCCCGGTTTATTCCTCCATCGCCGACGTCAAAGAAGAAGCCGACGTCGTGATCGACTTTTCCCATCCCTCGTCTCTCCCATCGCTCCTCACCTTCTCTGAGGAAAAGAAACTTCCTCTGATCCTCTGCGCCACGGGTTACAGCGAGGAGGATATCGGGAATATCCGGGCGTCTTCCGCTCTGATCCCCATTTTCCGCTCGGCCAATATGTCCCTCGGCGTCAACGTGCTGGTCGCTTTGGTGCGCAAGGCGGCGGAAGCCCTCGAAGGGTTTGATGTGGAGATCACCGAAATGCACCACAACAAAAAGCTCGATGCGCCGAGCGGCACCGCCAATATGCTCCTCAAGGCCGTTACCGACGCTGATGAGGAAAAATACCCGCTCTATGACCGCCATCCTTTAAGACGGCCGCGTGACCCGAAAGAGGTCGGGATGCACTCCCTGCGCGGCGGGACGGTCGTCGGTGACCACAGCGTCATCTTCGCCGGGCAGAACGAGACTCTGACCATTTCACACTCCGCCGAAAGCCGCGAGGTCTTCGCCATGGGTGCCGTCCGCGCCATCCTCTATATGCAGGATATCAAAGCCCCGCGACTTTACGACATGAACGACGTCATCGGAAATCTCCTTTAACTAAATAAAAAGCACCGCTCATGCGGAGTGTTCTAAAGGACACTCCGCAACGAAATAAATCCCTCTTTGGGATTTGTGAAATGCACTCCGTGCGTGAAATACGCCTGTGGCGTGTGAAATGCCTGGGGGCGTGATTATTTTTGTTTCCAAGTACCAAATGTTCCCACAAACCTGTTTTTACTACGCAAGTTTGGTTTAGAAATGTGTACCTTATGGTGATCCATGAGTTCAGCCGTTGTTCCCAAATGACATCTTTTGTACTTTTTCCCTGATCCACATGGGCACAGGGTATTACGACCTATGTTTTTATACTCTGGTTTTAGCACCTTAACCGTTTCGATGTAGAATTCATCATACGGATCATCAATTTCAGTCATTAGCGCTTCCAACATTCCATATTCATATTCTTGATTAGGAATCTGTACATAGGTGTATTTATCGAATGGATCTGTTACGATAGAAAGGGCTTTAAATTCCATATCAATAACTTTTCGCAAACACAACCCTCCCATATAAAGCCTGCCTGTTTTATGACCACATGGATTACGTAGTGAGATCGGTTTTCCGCAAATTGAACACTGCTCTGCTTTGATAATACTTTCTCTACTGAAGAAAAAACAATATGGAAATAGTTTTTGGTATTCCTTGATCATTTTTCTGATGAATATCATGTGGTATTTGTCATCATTTTGAGCAATATCAAAATTAGCTTCAAGATAACTCATTTCAATATCCGTATGATCCAACAAGCACCAAGCATCTTCGTATTTTTTACTTTTGATCAAAGTGAATGCGGAAG
>JAKSPX010000226.1 GCA_024404415.1 Clostridia bacterium
TGTCGAGAAGGAACGGGAGGCGGGGAGACCTGCCTCACGGATGGCGGAGACCATTTTTTCGGCCGGGAGGGTGGCAAAATAGGCGTTTGCTCCCTCTTTGTCACACGGCTCGAAACGCGGCTGATTCCCGGCGTTATCGGGGATCCCGGCCACGCGGAGGTTGATGCCGACCACCTCAGGCGTGACGGTGCTCCTGCCGCCCGCCTGCCCCACGCAGAGGATATAGTCGGGGGAGAGGGCTTTGGCAGCTTCAAGGACTTTTTCGCCCGCGAGACCGAAGACGGTCGGGACCATGAGCCTGGTGAGCGCAAGATCGCCCACGACGTCGGGCAGGCGCTTCACGGCCTCCCACGCCGGGTTGATCTTTTCGCCGCCGAAGGGGTCAAAGCCCGTGATGAGCAGTTTTTTCATAGTGACCTCCGGAATATGAGCCTTTTCTTACACCAACGAAGAAAGAAAACGGATTGCCACGACCGTCCTGCGGGACGGTCTCGCAATGACAAGGAGGAACCGGCATCGTGTACCGGGACACGTACCATGTATCTGACTGTCATTGCGAGGGAAGCCGCAGGCTGACCGCGGCAATCCGTTCTATTTTTGACGGCGCAGATATCGCCGACGATCTATCATGCTTCTATTTGCCTTGCGGGCGATCTTCGATCGCCCGCCTTTTCGTGTATGCAATAGGGAATTTTATCGGTTTTCTTTGGAGAGGAAGCGGTCGACCACCTGCTGGCGGTACTCCTTGGTGAGCGAGGAGAAGAAGGCCGAGTAGCCGGTCACGCGCACGACCAGGTCGGGGTGCGTGGAGGGATCCTCGTGGGCCTCAAGGAGCACCTTCTTGGAGAGGCAGTTGAGGTTGATGAGCGTGCCGCCCATGTGGTTGTGGGTGTGGATGAGGGCGACGAGCGCGTCGATGCCGCCGGCCTTTTCGAGCATTTCGGTGTCGATATCGAGGTGCAGGGGGGCGGAGTTGCCTCTGCCGGGGGCCGCGATGGCGACGGCGTTGGCCTTGAGGGACGGGGAGAAGGTGTCGATGCCGCGCGCGAAGCCGGGATCCGGCTCGTTGGAATGGGAGATCGGTTCGCCCGCCTTGCGGCCGTTGGGGGTCGCGGCGAGACGGCGGCCGTGGATGTAGATATCGCCGTGCGAGAACATACCCGGAATGATCTTGAGGTTGTATTTCGGGGTGCCGGTCTCGGTGCAGGTCTTGACGTAGAAGTCGCGGATGCGCTTGGCCCACTTTTCAGCGAGCGAACCCGGGGTGCCGAAGCGCTTGATGTTGGCCATCATGAGGCGGATGTCCTCGTGACCTTCGTAGTTCTGGTCGAGGACCTCGAAGAATTCCTCCCAGCCCATGCGCTTTTCGTTGACGATGCGGGTCTCGAGGGCCGCGAAGGAGTCAGCCACGGTGGCGAGGGCGATGCCGTCGATGTTGAAGTTGACCACGTCGACGCCCTGCTGGGCGTTGAGGCCGCGCTCGATGGGGCCGTGCATGAAGAGGTTGAGGACCAGCTCGGGGCGGACCTTGCCGACCACCTCGTAATGCTTGTCGTAGCCGGTCTTGATGCTGTCGACGATGACCTTGATGTGGTAGCAGGTGCGCTCGAAGAGGTATTCCAGGTCGTATTTCTTCTCGTCGCGGATGTCCTTCATGGCCCACTGGAAGGCCATGGCCATGTTGGCGCGGGTGACGTCCTGAAGCGGGTATTCGATGCCGGGGAGGGCGACCCAGTTGCAGCCGACCTTGGCGCGGAGACGCGCGAGGTGGAGCGGATAGCCGTTTCTCGCGTAGCCTTCTTCCACGCCGACGTTGCAGGAATAGTCGACGCCGGAGCCGTCCTCAAGGGTGTATTCAAGCGACCGTCTGAGAAGCGCCGGGTTGACCTTATCCGAAACGCGGAGAGCCACGTTGATCGGAATGTGGAGGTAATGGAGCGCGTCGAGGATGAGGAAGGAGAGGCGGCTGGTCATGTCGCGGCTGCCGTCGGGGATGAGGCCCGCGATCTGGGAATAGTGGGTGTCGTTATAGAAGAGGGAGGCGATGTACCAGACGGCTTCCTCGTCGGTGAGGATGCCCGCCTTGGTGTCGCGCTCATAGTAGGGGCGCAGGAGCTCGTCGAGCTGGGAAAGAGCGCCGCCGGAGAAATAGGTGCGGTCGACCGACTGGAAGTGGGCGATGAACTGGCAGGCCTCGCGCATGGTGCGCGGGGGATTATCGACCAGGTAGCGGTTCATTTCCGCGATCTCTTCGAGATTCTTCTTCGCGGTCGGGTCTTCCTCGATAGAGGCCATGCGTTCCGCTTCTTCGGCGACCTTCACGACGTATTCGCGGATGCCGAGCACCGTTTCCTCTTCCATATCGAAGAAAGAGGTGTCCTCGGGTGCGAGGAAATTCCTGTAATAGCGCACCTTGGCAAGCAGACCGCCCCAGCCGAGTTCAAGACCGATGTTCATGTCGGGGCCGCAGTGGTTCATGCCGAGGAAGCCGGGGGAGGTGTTGTATTTGCCCCAGATGTCGGAGACTTCCTTCGGAACGTAGTCCTCGGGGTGGATGCCGATCTTGATGTTGTCCTGCAGGATGTCCACCCACGCGCCGCCGAGAGCGCTTTCCTTGTGGACGTAGGGCGGCATATCGTTGAGCCATTTGCGTAATGCCTTGGAGATCTCAAGGCCGCCGTAGATCACGCCGTCCTCGCGGAATTTGGGCGGCTCGAAGTGGAAGTCGGGGAAGACGACAAAGCCCCAGTCGTCGCTGTCGTGCACGCGGCCGAGCTCACGCTTGACGTCGTTCATGGCGAGCTTGGAGGAGTGCAGGGAGGCGATGCGGTCGGCATAAAGCGGGGAGAGGATACATCTTTCTTCGTTCATGATGATTGCTCCTTTTTTATGTAAATGGGGTAGTTAGCAGAATTAGGATCATCTGTCCACGGATGGATTTCATTTATTGCCACTTTTCGTGTCATCCTGAGGGAACGCAGTGACCGAAGGATCTTTCCTGCGGGGTTGATGAAAGGATTCTTCGCTCCGCTCAGAATGACGGGGGCGATGCGAAAGGGATGAAACTAAAAGATGCAGGCCCCTCTCTGTGTCATCCTGAGGCCGCAGGCCGAAGAATCTTTATTCCCATTCAAGGGAGAGGTCTTTCCATTCGGGATTCTGGCTTTCAATCAATGCGATTTTCTTTGCTCTGAGCCAGCCTTTCAGTTGCTTTTCGCGTTCTATCGCAGCTTTCACATCACTCGTCATTTCAAAATAAACGAGTTTGTTGACATTGTATCGCTTGGTAAAGCCGTCAACAAGATGATTTTTGTGCTCATAAAGGCGACGGTAAAGGTCATTTGTGATACCAATATAGAGGACATGGTTATTCCAATTCGTCAGGATATAGACATAGTAGTTATTCATGAATACCTTGCCCTTTTGATGAGTGTTAATTCATGTCGTCCTGAGGGAACGCAGTGGCCGAAGGATCTTTTCTGCGGGGTTGATGAAAAGATTCTTCGCTCCGCTCAGAATGACGGTGCGGTGCGATGAAAGGATTCTTCGCTCCGCTCAGAATGACAAGAGCGGTACTAAAATACAA
>JAKSPX010000227.1 GCA_024404415.1 Clostridia bacterium
TTGGAGCCCGCCTCTTCCCCGGCGAGGACGTAATCGGTCTTTTTCGAGACCGAGGACGAGGTCTTGCCGCCGAAGCTCTCGATCATGTCTGAGGCTTCCTTGCGGGAAAGAGTCGGGAGGGTTCCGGTGAGGACGAAGGTCTTGCCCTTGAAACGGTCATCCATGACTTCTTCGATCGCTTCGGTCAGAACGCCCGCCGCCTTTATGCGGGAAATGACGCTTTCAGCCGCCGCGCTTTCGGCCCAGCTTCGGAAGCTCGAAGCCATGATGCCACCGACGTCGCGGATCTCGGCAAGCTCTTCCTCGGTTGCCTCTAATAGCTTATCCAGCGTTCTGTAAGTCGTCGCCAATAGCTTTCCTGCCCTCTGGCCGATGTGGCGGATGCCAAAGGCGAAGAGCAGGCGTGAAAGGCCGCGCGATTTGCTCGCTTCTATGGCGGCAAGCAGATTTTCGGCGCTCTTTTCGCCCATGCGGTCAAGCGTCATCAGCGCCTCTTTTTCAAGGGAATATATATCCGCCGCGTCGTGTAAAAGCCCCGCGCCGAAGAGTTGTTCGGCCAGCGATTCACCGAGGCCTTCGATGTCCATGGCGTCGCGGGAGGCGAAATGGATGATGTTTCTCACCGCCTGCGCCGGGCAGGAGGGATTGGTGCATCGGACTGCCGCGTCGTCCTCGTCCTGATAGACGGGACTGCCGCAGGCCGGGCAGACGTCGGGAAGATGGTATTCTTCCGCGCCCTCCGGTCTTTTTTCTTTGATGACGCGCACGATCTCCGGGATGATCTCCCCCGCTTTTCGGACAAGCACCGTGTCACCCACGCGGATATCCTTGGAGGCGATGAAGTCGCGGTTGTGGAGGGTGGCGCGGGAAACGCTCGTCCCGGCGAGCCTCACGGGCTCCATGACCGCAAAGGGCGTGATGACCCCGGTGCGGCCGACGTTGACTTCGATGGATAAAAGTTTGGTCTCTTTTTCTTCCGGCGGATACTTGAAGGCCGCCGCCCAGCGCGGAGCCTTGGCGGTCGAGCCGAGGATCTCGCGCTCATGAAGATCGTTGACCTTCAAAACAGCACCGTCGGTCTCATAGTCGAATTTTGCCCGTTCCTCGCCCATCCTAAGGATGGATTCGTAGGCCTCCCGGATGGAGGAATAGACGCCGACCTCGTGAATGGTGCGAAAGCCGAGCGACTTCAAAGATTCAATGGTCTCCTTGTGTGTTTGGAAGGTAACGCCCGAGACCTCCTGAATGTTGAAAATGAAGATGGAGAGGCGTCTTTTCGCGGCGATTTTCGGGTCGAGCTGACGGATGGAACCTGCCGCGGCGTTTCTGGGGTTGGCAAGCGGCGGAAGTCCCTCTTCGTCGCGCTCGGTGTTGATCTTATCGAAGACGCTCCGGGGCATATAAACCTCACCGCGGACTATAAGGTGTTCCGGCGCGTTTGCAAGCTTCAACGGAATGGCGCCGATGGTCCTGACGTTTTCTGTCACGTCCTCGCCCACCAGTCCGTCGCCGCGCGTCGCACCGCGGACGAGAACGCCGTTTTCATATTCCAGCGCGATGGAAAGCCCGTCGATCTTCATTTCAAAGACGTATTCCGCCTTCGGGCAGGTTTCCTTCACGCGGTGATCAAATTCCTCGAGTTCTTCAAAGGAAAAGACGTCGTTGAGGCTCTGCAAAGGCACGTTGTGGACAACTTTTTCAAAGCTCTCAATGGCCTTTCCGCCCACGCGGACCGAGGGCGACGTCGCGGAATAGTATTCCGGGTGCTCCTTTTCCAGCTCTCTGAGGCGCACCATTTTCATATCGTATTCGTAATCGGTCAGTTCCGGCGCATCCAGCACGTAATATTTATAGGAATTCTCCTCCAGTTCGCGCCGGAGGGCTTCGATTTCTTCTTTCGGATTCATGTTTTACCCCTAATTCCCGATGTCCATGCCGGTGTAATGCTCCGGCACGTACCCGATGATGATAGTTTCGGCGATGGGAAAACGGCCTTCGGCATCGACCTCCTCGCTTTCACGCGCGCCGATGACCGAGATTTTCATGGAGATGGCAAGCGTCAATTCATGCCTTGTCTGATTGATGCCGCAGGAGGAATACTGGCTTTCGTAATCGCAGAGGATCCTCCCGACCGGGAGCACACGGAAGGAAACGCCCGGCCCTCTGGCGTAGAGGATGCCGCCGCCGAAGATATTGCCGATGGGAAAGGAAATATCCGCGCCGTCGGTGCGGAAATAGGCTTCGAGCTTTTCCGTCACCAGGGAACGTATGCGGTTGACGAGCATCGCATCGGTGCGGCAGGCGGTGACAGTGCCGTCGCCCTTTCTTTCCAGGGCAATGAGTTTGCCGTAGGTCGCGCCCGTCTCCTCCATAGCCTCCTCCACCGCCTTTCCCGCGGCGGTACGGGCGGCGTTCTGCGCCTCAGACACGGCGCACAAAAGGATCAATGGCTCGACTTTCCGCTCAAGCAGGCGAAGCCCCGTTCCAGCGAGGCCCATAAGCAGCAAGAGGCAGAGCATCCATCGCTTCACGCGCCTGCCCTTCTCATGCGGCAGCCAATGAAGTCGGCGGAAATAGTATCGAAGGGGCACAGACTCACCTCCCGTAAGGTTACGATATGCCGTGGCGAGTCGATTTATGTCCCCAAGTCACTTGCGGCGAGGAACAAACTGTGATACAATATTTTAACACAGTAGATTCTTAATTGCAAGAATGAAAGGATTATGAACGATGAAAACCATGCAAGCCGCGGGACGCGAAGTCTCTTCGCTCATTCTCGGGACCGACTATTTCGGCACCACCGTTTCCAACGAAGATTCCTTCGCCATCATGGACAACTTCCTTTCCCTCGGCGGCAGCGCCATCGACACCGCCCGCCTCTACGCCTCCTGGCTCCCCGGCGGCGTTGGCGCAAGTGAAAAGACCATCGGCGCGTGGATGAAAGCGCGCGGCAACCGCAACGACCTCTTCCTCATCACCAAGGGCGGCGCGGTGGACAAAGGGAGCACCGAAAAGGCGCGCCTTACCCCTTCCGACCTTCGCTACGACATCGAAGAAAGCCTCCGCGCACTCGATACCGACTCTGTCGACCTCTATTTTCTCCACCGCGACGACGACGCCGTCCCCGTGGAATCCATCATAACTACCCTCGGTGAGTTTTATAAGGAGGGCAAGGTTAAGGCTATCGGTGCTTCCAACTGGACGGCCTCCCGCATCGCCGAGGCCAACGCCTTTGCCAAAAAAGAAGGACTGCCGCAGTTCTGCGTGAGCGAGATCCAATGGAGCCTCGCCCGATCCACCCCCGAAAAGCACGAGGATCTCGGCCTTGTCTGCATGAACGAGACCGAATACCCCTTCTATGAAGCGGGCGCCATGCCGGTCTTCGCCTATTCTTCCCAGGCCAAGGGCTTCTTCATCCGCGGCGCGAAGGGCGGCGTGGATTCCAACAACAAAAAGGCGCTTGCCCGCTTCGCAAGTGAAGAAAACCTCGCCCGTCTTGAACGTGTGAAAACCCTCGCCGACGAAAAAGGCATGTCTCCCGCCGCGATCACCCGCGCCTACATCACCGCCCA
>JAKSPX010000228.1 GCA_024404415.1 Clostridia bacterium
AAAATTCTATGACCCCGAAACGCCGGAAGGGATAGCCGACTACCAGCATATGCACACGCTGGAATTCAACCTCTACCCCCGCGACGAGCACAACGTGACGCACATTTGCTTTGATAAGGATTTCGTCATCCACGGGGAAAAGTGGAGATGCGACACCGTCAAAAGCGTCGGACGGAAGGATCACCGGGCGCTGACTTTGGAAAACGTGCAGGAATTCATCGACACGGCCAATGCAAATGGCTTCATCGTGAGCCTCAACCACCCGCGCCATTCCTTCTATACGCCCGCCTTCTTCGGGAAGCTCAGGGGTCTTTTCGCCGTGGAGCTTTTCAATCAGGGCACCTATTACCTCGCGGACGATTATAACCCGCAGACCTACGACGACATGATCCGCATGGGTCACCGCATCGGCGCCATCGGCGCGGACGACAACCACCGCGCACTCATCGACGGGGATGAGGAGGATATCCGCCCGTGGGCCCACACCATCGTCATCGCCGATTCGCTTTCGCACGACGACGTTTTCCGGGCACTGGAAAAGAAGGATTTCTATGCCACGCAGGGGCCGCGCTTTGAGGAGATCTACGCGGAGGGCGGTGTGGCGCATCTGGCCTTTGAAAAGGTGAAATATGTGATCATGCACACCAATTTCCGCCATTACCGTATGTTCTCCGCGCCGAACGGCGAATTCCTCACCGAGGCGAAATTCCCTCTGCCGCTTGAGGAAAAGGAATTCTTCCGCTTCGAGATCATCGATTCTTACGGCCGCCGCGCCGTCACCCGCGCCTATTTCCCGGACGAGTGCTGAATGGGGAAGAGGGAGGACGGACGAAACGATCCCGCCTCCATCGGAAAAATCCTCTTGCAAGAGCGGGAAAAACAAGATATAATGACATCATATCATAGATGAAATACAAAATCCAACGGAAGGAGGGGAGCGCATGGCCAAAGACAAGGGTCTGGATCGTCGGTTCGGCTTTTTGCGTTTTTTGCTTGCGCCCGCGATCAGAAGGTACTTCGGGTATTCTCATGACGCTTTGAAGGAGGTCGAAGGGCCGTATTTTCTCCTTTCCAACCACAATACCGACCTCGACCCCGTGTTCTTGGGCGTTGCGGCCGGATGCGGCGTCAGGTTTGTCGCAAGCGAACACATTGCCCACAAGGGCTTTATCTCGCGCCTGCTCATAAAGACCTTCAAGCCCATCCTGCACGTCAAGGGCAAGGCGGGCATTGAATCCACCCGCGAGATCATTTCCACGCTGCGCTCCGGCACCTCGGTCGGCCTCTTCCCGGAGGGCAACCGTTCCTTCTACGGGCAGACGCTTTCCTTCCCGGCGGTCACGGGCAAGCTCGCCCGCCGCACCGGCGTGAAGCTGGTGACCTGGCGCATCGAGGGCGGCTACCTCACCCAGCCGCGCTGGGGCAAGGGCATCCGCCGCGGGAAGATCAACGGGAAGCTCGTTCACGTCTACCAGCCCGAGGAATTGAAGGCCATGTCCGACGCGGAGGTGCAGAAGCACATCGAAGAGGATCTTTTTGAGGACGCCTTCGTGACGCAGGCGCGCCTCCATGCGCATTATAAGTCCAAAGCCCCTGCCGAGGGGCTGGAATCGGCGCTTTTCCTCTGCCCCGCCTGCCATAAGGTCGGCACGATGAAAGGGGTGGGCGAGGAGCTTGCCTGCTCCTGCGGCGCATCCTTCCGCCTGACCGAGGGGATGACGCTTGTTTCCAAGGACGGGACGGAAAAGACCATCGCGGAGGCAGCCGGAGAGCAGAAGGCGCTGTTCAAAGCGCTTATCGAAGAGGCCGCCCCGGATTCACCGCTCTTTTTTGACGACGTGAAGGTCACGCTCATCGGTGAAGACCACAAGGTCACCGATATCCTCACCGACCGTCTCACGGCATACAAGGATCATTTCACCTTCGGAGAGAAGACCTTTGCGCCGGACGACGTTGAGGGCCTTGCCATCGTCGGGCGGAACACCCTGGTCGCCCACCTCGGGGAGGAACATCAGCAGGTGGAGATCCGCGGAGAAGAATTCTATTCCGCGGTCAAATATGAAAATCTATACCGCATCATGAAGGAACGCACGGTCGAATGAGCCGGAGCGTTGATCGGAAAGGAAATAATCATGACGACCGTCTATTTTTGCTATGATACCGAGGATTTTACCAGCAATTACGCAAGCGACGCCATTTTAAGGCAGGGGCAGATCCTCAGAAGCCACGGCGTGAAGGGCAATTTCAACATCGTCGGCTACCTCGCGCGCGAGCTTGTCAGAAACCGCCGCTTCGACGTGCTGGATGAGCTCAGAAACCACACGATCTCTTTCCATTCCCTCCGCCATTCCTACCATCCCGATATCATGGAGTATACCGACCGGGCAGACTATGCTTCGGCCGCCTATGAGCTCGCCAAACAGGAAAACGAGGGCATGGGCATGGTGAAGGCCGCCACCGGCGTGGATCATTTCCCCGCCGCCGTGCCGCCGGGCGACTGCGTTTCCTACGTCGCGCTCTATCATTATGCCGATGAGGGGATTCCGCTCTACCTCGGCGCGCAATTCGAAACCATCGGCGAAAAGAATATCTTTTACTGCAACGCCTTCCAAGTCGATTATCACTACGCGATGGAGGAGCTCTTCATCGAAAACGAAACCTATGACCGCGCGGCTCTGCTCGATGAGATCACGAAATACAAGCGCGTCATCATCATGAACCACCCGAATAAGGTGCTCTACGAGACCTTCTGGGACGCGGAAAACTACCTGAAAGAGAATCAGAATCCCATGTTTGCCTGGCGTGAGCCGAAAAGACGCCCCAAGGAGGACGTCGAGAAATACTACGCGCGGCTTGACGATCTCGTCGGGGCATTAAAAGCCGACCCGCGCTTTGAGGTCGGGTGCGTGGATGACCTCGCCGACTGGGCCAGGGAGCAGATCTACGGCCGCACGGTGAAGAAAACCGACCTGCCCCTCATCCGCGAAAGCCTTGAAAAGCGTTTTTCGTGGCTTGACGCGCCGACGTCCCTCTCGGTGGCCGACTGCTTCCTTGCCGCCAAGCACTTCCTCTTCTCGGAGCAGGATTTCCACCCCGGGAAGGTGCACGGCTTCCTCTACACCCCCTCCGGCGTGACGGAAAAGATGACGCTCACGGCAAACGAGGTGCGCGAGATCGCCTGCAAGATCGACGAAAAGGGCTTCCTGCCGCCCTATTATACCTATCACGGAAAGAAGATCGGCCCCGCCGACCTCTTATTTGCCATGCTGGACGCCGCGATGGGGAAGGAGGAGATCGTGCTTTGCCCGAAAGATCAGATGTGCGACGCCTCCCGACTTCCGACGCTTGAAAATCAATATTTCCGCCACAAGAATTGAACATTATTATAAGTACGATTCTAAAAATGACGACATACTTAAAATAGCTGAATGGGAACATTCGCGATGGGTTAAATGGATGCTCTCACGTGGATGGTTACCCGCAACATTTGAGAATGCTGTCTTTGCTTTTAAAAATGGAAATCCTCGCCAGCAACTATTTGTAGCACGTATGCATCCTTGTATAT
>JAKSPX010000229.1 GCA_024404415.1 Clostridia bacterium
CGATGAGGGCGATGGACTCATCCTTGTGGATATCCATGGTCACGCCGGAGAAAAGGGTACGGCTGCCGAAACGCTTTTCGAGGTCGCGGATATAGCAGACGTCGTTTCCCGAGCGGTCGCTTTCCTTGAAGGCGGCGCCGAGGGCCTTTTCGGTTTTGACCCGCTCGACGGCGTTTTCCTTCATGCGCGCGATGCGCTTTTCGAGCGCCATGGCGCGCTTCATCATCTTACTTGCGCCCATGCCCCAGCCGTGCATCCGCTTTGCCGTGAATTCCAGGCGGGAGCTCTCCTTCTGCTCGCGCTCGTAGGTCTTCTGCTGCAACTCGAGGCGGTTTTCCTTTTCCTCGGCGTAGAAGGAATAGTTGCCGTCATAGACGGTATTGTGGAGGTTTTCGATCTCGATGGTCATGTCGGTGACGCGGTCGAGGAAATAGCGGTCGTGGGAGACCACCATGCAGGTGCCCTTCTATTCGGCGAGGTAATCCTCCAGCCACCGGAGGGGGGACATATCGAGGTGGTTGGTCGGCTCGTCCAGAAGCAGGATGTCGGTGCGCTCCAGAATGAGGCGCGCGAGGTTGACGCGGGTCTGTTCGCCGCCGGAGAGCAGGGCGAAGGATTTTTCGCGCATCTCTTTGCCGATATTGAGGCCGTTGCAGACCTTGTTGAGGTCGGTCTCCACCTCGTATCCGCCGGCGACCTCGTATTGCACCGATAATTCGCCGTAACGGCGGATAGCGTATTTGTCGCCCGCCGCCATCGGCTCCTCGCATTCCTTCATTTCGCGGGCGATGCGGTCGACCTCGTAAAAGGCAGTTCTTAAAACGTCCTCCGCCGTGTCGCCGGGGGAGAATTTCGGGGTCTGGTCGAGCATTCCGAGCCTTTTTCCCTTCGCAATGACCACGCTCCCCTTTGCAAAGCCGTATTCGCCGGTCAGCACGCGGAAAAGGGTGGTCTTGCCCGAGCCGTTTTTCCCGACCAGCCCGGCGTGCCGCCCTTCGTATATTTCAAAATTGATGTCTAAGAGAATGGGGGTGTCACCGAAGTATTTGTCCATTCCCACGCAGGAAATGTCTACCATGCGTCTATGTTCCTCCGTTATGCCCCCTGCGGCAGAGCAAAAATGCCGCAAAGGCATATAGTCCTATGTTAGATTCATTATACCATCCCTCCCGCGTGAAGTCAATCCATGTAGACTAACTTCACGAGTCGACCAATTATGCAAAAGGCTCCTATTCTACACGGGGCGGAATACTGTTGACAAAATCCTCTCTGTGTGGTACAATGTCGCCAAAGCAATGTATCTTCGCGCATTCTGCGCCGATTTGACGCCGGAATTCATGTGTCGGGACGGTCACTCGCCCGACAGGCGCCCGATCATCACACAGCAGGCCTTTCCCGCGGAGTCTTCCCCGCCCGGTCAAGGTCTTTTTGCTATGAAAGAGAACGGACAGGCTTACCCGATCCCTGCCGTTTGCGGACCCGGAAAGAAGGATCAATTTTGTATAAATATGTCATCAACGGAGGCAAACGCCTCTCCGGCACCGTCGCGGTCAGCGGTTTCAAAAACGCGGCTGACGGCATCCTCCCGGCTGCCCTGATGTGCGCCGAGCCGGTGCGCGTGGAAAATATCCCCAACATCCGCGACGTGCTTCTGTGGCTGGATATCTTCCGCGACATGGGCGTGAAGGTGGACATGCTCCGCCCCGGCGCCTACGAGATCGACGCAGGCAGCATCTGCCGTGACGATCCCCCCTTCGGACATATGCGCCAGATGCGCGCTTCCTATTATCTCCTCGGCGCCATGCTTTCCCGCTTCGGGAAGGCAGCCGTTTCCATGCCCGGCGGGTGTGACTTCGGTGTGCGCCCCATCGACCAGCACATCAAGGCCTTTGAGGCCATGGGCGCCACCATCGACATCCAGGGCGGCGTCATCCGTGCCACCACTCCCGACGGCAAGCTCCACGGCGCGCACGTCTATTTCGACGTGATGACCGTCGGCGGCACCATCAACGCCATGCTCGGCGCAACTCTTGCCGAGGGGCAGACTGTCCTCGAAAACTGCGCGCGCGAGCCGCACGCGGTGGACGTGGCAAACTTCTTAAACTCCATGGGCGCGGACATCCGCGGCGCGGGCACCAGCGTCATCAAGATCCGCGGCGTCGAAAAGCTGCATTCCTGCGCCTATACCATCATCCCCGACCAGATCGAAGCCGGCACCTACATGGTGTTCGCCGCCGTCACGGGCGGTGACCTGACCATCACCGGCGTCATCCCCAAGCACCTCGAAGCCATCATCGCCAAGCTCCGAGAGACCGGCGTCACCGTGGACGAGCTGGACGACGCGGTCCGTGTCACGCGCACGGGCACCCTTCGCCGCGCCAACATCATCACCCTGGAATACCCCGGCTTCCCCACCGATATGCAGCCGCAGATGGCGGCGCTTCTCTGCTTTGCGAGCCGCACCAGCACCATCACCGAAGGTATTTTTGAGAACCGTTTCAAATATGTCAGCGAACTCAACCGCATGGGCGCCAACATTCTGGTTTCCGGCAAGACCGCGACCATTCTGCCCGCAGAGCGCATGACCGGCACGCCGGTGCGCGCCTGTGACCTGCGCGCGGGCGCGGCGCTGATCGTCGCGGCTCTCGCCGCCGAGGGCACCACCGAGATCGAAGATATCATCTACGTCGAGCGCGGTTATGAGGACATTGTGGGCAAGCTCACCTCCGTCGGTGCGGACATCACCCGTGTAGAGGTCTCTCACGACTGACCGATCACCCGAACATAAAAGGATATTGCGGTGCGCCGTGATATCCTTTTCACTTTTATTTACAGAGGTACCGTGATGAAAAAGCTTATCGCTTTACTGTTATCGTTTTCTCTCGTCCTGCCCTTCGCCTCCTGCGGGGATCAGGGTGCGGACACCTGGGCTATTGAGCCCGGCCCCACCTCCGAGGCCGTTCAGATCAGCGACCGCGAGGCCACCGAGACCATTTCCTCCTTCGACGACATGACCGCCGGGGAGTGCTACCTCGCCTCCGGCGACCTCACCGTCGGTGAGGAATACACCGGCCGTACCCTCGATTTTCTGGGAAGCACCATTCGCGGGAAGGGAAACGTCACCATCCTCGCCTCCGACGTGACCATCCTCTCGCTCGCCCTGGACGGGATGTCGCTTGTGATCGACCCCGCCGCCACGGGCGTGACGGTCGAAAACGTCTACATCACCGGCGACCTCACCGCAGGCGTCTCCTCCGCCGTTTCCAACTGCTCGGTGTCGGGTAACGTCTCCCTCGGTACCGGCTCCATCCTGGAAAATTCCTACGTCGCGGGAGCCGTCACCGCGCCGGAAACCAAGAACGTGCTCCTCGCCAAATCCATTGTGGACGGCGGCGTGGCCCTGGAAAACGCCTATAACGCCGTGCTCCTCCTAAACCGCTTCGCCTCTCCCCTCTCGTTAAAGAACTGTGACTACCTCTCGGTGGTTGAAAATGCCTTTTCCGACCAATCAACCCCGCTTGCCTTTGAGGGCGGGCGCGTGACGCTGGTGACCGGC
>JAKSPX010000023.1 GCA_024404415.1 Clostridia bacterium
ATCACGCCGTTCCCGGAATACTTTGCCGGCGCGGTGAAGATCTCCTCGGTCGGCATATTGGCGATGAATTCATTTCCCTTGCGGTTTTTCTCCGCGCCGCCGAGGAAGCGGTACCCCTCGGGGAGGCCGACTGTGAAATCGGTGCCGAGACTATTCTCATAATGCAGGCTTACAAGCTCCAGCGCGTTGAGCTTTTCCGCATTTTCGTGTAACCTTGCGGTGTGTTCCGCCCATTTCTCCACGGCGCTGCCGCTACCGTCGATGCGGAGGGTCTCATAAATCGCGTCCCAGAGTGCACCCATGGCTTCTTTATCGGATTTTTCCGGGAAGACCTTTTTCGCCCAGGAAAGCACCGGGACGGAAACGACACACCAGGAAAAGTCGCTCCGCATCATTTTGTCGTAGTAATCCTTGAGCGCGTTTCCCGACGCGGCCGACGCGCGGCGGATGCGGTCGGGGTCGACGCCCTTCAGAGCCTCGGGATCCTCGGCGTAGACGGTCATGAGGGCGAAATCCTCGTCGGCCAGCGTGTCGTAGCGTTCCTTGATCCACGGGCGGACGGTGTCAAAGACCTTGTCCTCCGCGTGAAGGTATTTTAAGCGCGTCATGGCGTCATCCGACCAGTCGGTGATCACCTCACCCGCTCCGGCGGCGTAGGCCTCCTCGGCGATGAGGCGGGCGAATTCCGCGCATTCCACCGGCGCGCGCAAAAGGAGCGTCTGCCCCTTCTGGAGATTGTTCCCCTGCCTCACGGCGAGGCGGGCATATTCTTTTAATCTTTTGTCCATATCAATATCCTATCATCGGTATTTCGGCAAATTTTTCGTCAAACGGCGCTTTTTCGCCGTTCTTGACCGCAGCAATGACCGCGGCGCTTGCCCGAGAGGCCGCCACCATTTCATCATACGGCTTCACGCAGACGTCGGTGATGCCGATCTGGTAGTTCTCTCCGTCGAACCTTCCGAGGGCACTCTGGTCGCAGAACTGGAACCAGTGCGCGCCGACGGCGTTCGGATGGGAGGCGCAGGTCTCGAGGTAGGTGCGAAGTGCCTTCGCGCGATCCTTCTGGCTCGCAACGCCCTTTAATCCGGTGGCCGGAAGACCGACGTCCAGCGAGCCAAAGTGGAATTCGCCGATCATGATGGGCAGATCCACGCCCTGCGAGGCCACGTAGTCAATGAGCTTGACCGGGGAGAAGCTGTAATTATTGAGCGAAAAGACGTCAAAATTCTGCCAGCCGGCCATCTGCTCCGGCGTTTCGGCCATCGCCCAGCGCATGCCGAGGTTCAGATGGTTGGGATCGACCTTGCGGCAGGCCTTGGAGGGGATGCCGACGTAGGCTTCGACCAGCATGATGGAAAGAGCGCTCAAATCGTCGTGCGCGGCGGGGAATTTCTCGATGATGCCGCCGGCTCTGCCGATGGCTTCGAAGCTTTCAAAGGCACTTCCCCACGCGGCGTTGAGTTTTGCGATGTCCTGATATTTCTTTTCCAGCCCTTCGATCACGCCCTTCTTGCAGGCGGTGTCCACCGGGTTGTGGAGCGCTTCGTCGGCGATGAGGAGCTTGGGGACAAAGGCGAATTCCGGCTCGTTGCGAAGGAAATAACCGATCTGCCACGGATCATCCTTCAAAGGCGCAAGGGATTTTGCAAATTCTTCGGCGTTTTCCTTATACTCCTCCGACAGAACGTCCGGAAAATCGCGGAAGACTATGGTCCTGGTGGAGGGGAAGGAGCCGGTCTGGTAGACATAGGGGATGCGCTGATTGCCGCCGCGGAAAATGTCGCTACTCCAGTTGGCGACCGTGTTCATGCCGCTGCCGATGAGGATGTTCTCGGCAATCTCGCGCCATTTTTCCTTCCATTCGTCGCCAAAGACACGCATGAGGTTGGCCTGGGTGAAGGAAAAGAGCGTGCCGCCTCTCCCCTCGCGGGTGCAGGCTTCCTTATATTCCTCCGGGAAATCGCAGAGGGCTTCAAGCGAGTCGATCCTCGCGTCGTCGCCGGGATTGACGCAGTCGCTCCCGACGGAGAAGAACTCGCATCCTTCGGGGTCGCAGAGGTGCCAGCGCCCATCGGGTGTCTTGAGCGTGCGGAAGAAGCCGGTCGGCTCGGCGAGCTTTCTTTCAGCCTCGCCGCCCCACTTGGTCTTGCCGGGGAGAAGCTTCCAGACCTCGCGGTCAAGGCGGCTTTCAAGCCCCGCCTTCAGTTCTTCTTCGTTATGCACTTTTCCCGGCCAATCGCGGAGCGCCCACTGGCCGAATTCGTCGATCAGCTTCTTTTCCGGCACGGGGAATTTTTCCGGCATTTCGTCGGTGAGATAAAAATCCTCTAAAATCAGCTCCATGTCCTCAAAGGTCTCGCGGATGCCGAATTCGATCCTGTCGACCTCTTCCTTTTCGGTGCGGTTGCCGTGGATGACCATCTTGAGGGTGCCCGGCGTGCGCGGCGTAAAGACGGTGCGGGAGTCGATGTAGGTCAGGTCGAGGCAGATGAGCGTTTTGAGTTCCGGGAAGAGGCCGAAACGGAAGCCGAGGCGGAAGTTCTCCTCATTTTTGCGGAAGAAATTGAGTTCCAGCACGGCGGAGTGGCTTCCCTTTACTTCAACATAACCGCATAGATAACGGTATTTCAGGTCTTCCGGTTTGATGACCTCCATTTTCCCGCCGCAGGCGGCAAAGAGAATATCGGCTTTGTTTGCGGAAATCGAAAACGCTTTGGCATTTTTCAAAGGTATGGCTCTGAAATCGATTGTTTTCATGACGAAATCCTCCTATTTTTGAATGTCCACCGCCGGTCGTCCTGCGGCGTTTTTGTTTTTGAAAACGACGTCTTCTCCCATTTCGACCTCCGCCCCGCGGGCATAGAGGCCAAAGGCGGGGAAGGTGCCGAAATCGCCGATGGGGCGCCCATCCTTCTTCAGTGGGATTGCAGCAGGTTCCCGCAGGCCGACTGGTGAACGACCCTTCGGCGGCGGGATATGCGCCGGGAAAAGCGGGCGACCGCAGGTCGCCCCTACGATGATCAACAGATTTTACCGTAGGGGCGATCTTTGATCGCCCGCAAGCTTACATTCAATACGATTTTATTCGCCGAAGATCTCGGTGACCTTCTGCATAATCTCCGGGATCGGGAGATGCTGCGGGCAAACGCCTTCGCAGGCGCCGCAGCCCACGCAGTCAGAGGGCTTGCCGCCGTCGCGGGTGGCAAAACCGAGCTGACGCTTGGCGTCGGAGAGGTTATTATACTTCTTATAGATATTGTAGGCGTTGATGACGCGCGGGATGTTGATCTGCATGGGGCAGCCCTCGACGCAGTATTTGCACCCGGTGCAGGGGATGGTCTCGATCTTGGAGAGGCGTTTAACGACCTCGGCGACCGCGGCGTATTCCTTTTCGTCCAGCTTCTTGAAGTTCTCCATGAAGGAGACGTTGTCCTGAAGCTGCTCGAAGGTGGACATGCCGGAGAGGACAGCGATCACGCCGTCAAGAGAGGCGGCATAGCGGATGGCGTAGGAGGCGTTGGAGGCGTTGGGATCGAGCGCACGGAAGGGAGCCGCGACCTCGTCGGAAATGGTGGCGAGAGCGCCGCCCTTGACGGGCTCCATGATGACGACCGGCTTGCCATGTTTACGGGCGATCTCATAGCAGCGGCGGGAGGCGATCGTTTCGCTTTCCCAGTCGTTGTAGTTGATCTGGAGCTGGACGAATTCGGCCTCGTCGTGCTCGGAAAGGACCTGTTCGAGAAGTTCGGGGGTGCCGTGGAAGGAGAAGCCGATGTGCTTCGCTTTGCCTTCGGCCTTAAGCTGGCGCATATACTCCCAGACGTTGACTTCCTTATACTTTTCGTTATTGATGTTGTGGACGAGGTAGAAATCGACATAGTCGACGCCGAGGCGTTCAAAGGAGGTCTCGGTCAGCTTGCGGAAATCCTCAAAGGTCGTGCCGGTGTTCCAGAGCGGAAGCTTGGTGGCGACGGTAAAGCTGTCGCGCGGGTAACGCTTGACAAGCGCTTCACGCATGGCCTCTTCGCTCTTGCCGCCGTCGTAAACATACGCGGTGTCGAAGTAGGTGAAGCCCTTCGCCATGAAGAGGTCGACCATCTTCTTGATCTGCTCCATGTCGTTCTCTTCGCCGATGTGGGGAAGACGCATGAAGCCGAAGCCCAATTTCTTCACAGTATCGCTGAGTGCCATGAAAATATTACCTCACTTTATTTTTTATTTCCTTTATTATATATCAACCCTTCCCCGCTTGTCAAGGCGAAAAAAACCGTCGTTATTTCATAGAGGATTTCGCTTCTTTTCGGTTGACGAACGGGGCTTATCGTGATATGATGAAGTCATCCCGAGAAACGAAAGGATAAACATCATGAAGATTACCGACATTAAGAATTATCACAGCGCGCATAACCACTACATCATCATCGAGACCGACGAAGGCATCTCCGGTCTCGGCGAGCCTACCCTCCACACCCGCGAGCTCGCGGTGGACGGCGCCATCGTCAACCTGCGTGAATACCTCATCGGCAAGGATCCGATGCGCATCGAGCACCTCTGGCAGGACGTTTTCCGCGGCACCTTCTGGAGAGGCGGCCCGGTCCTCCAGTCCGCTCTTTCCGCCATCGACATGGCCTGCTGGGACATCAAGGGCAAGGCTCTCAACACCCCGGTTTACAACCTCCTCGGCGGCAAGTGCCGTGACAAATTACAGGGTTACCTCGGCATCGGCGGCCGTACTCCCGAAGAGCTGGCTGAAAACGGCCTCAAGGCGGTTGAAAGAGGCTACAAGGTCCTGCGCATCTGCCCGCACGACAACCGTGAAGACGGCTACTATGAGCCGGGCGTTCAGGTCCGCAAGAGCGAAAAATTCATGAAGGCGCTTCGCGAAGCGGTCGGCGACGAGATCGAGATCATCTTCGAGTGCCACACCCGCCTCTCTCCCCCGCGCGCCATTGAGCTCTGCAACCGCATCGCTCCCTACCATCCTTTCTTCGTTGAAGACCCGATCCGCTCCGACAGCCCCGAAATGTTCCGCGTTCTCCGTCAGCACACCGACGTCTCCCTCGGCACCGGCGAAAAGTTCGGCGCGAAGTGGGATTACAAATGCCTGATCGAAGAAGACCTCATCGACTACCTCCGCACCGACATCTGCAACTGCGGCGGTATCACCGAAATGAAGAAGATCGCCGCTTACGGCGAGACCCATTACATGGAAATGGTGCCTCACGGCGTGCCGCACGTCGGCTTCCTCGCCGCCATGCACGTCGACTTCGCCACCCCGAACTTCATGTGCCAGGAGGACTGGCTCTCCAATAACCACCCGGCATGGCTCGACTACGACGTCACCTTCAAGGACGGCTACCTCACCATGGGCGACCGCCCGGGCCTCGGCATCGACATCGACCTCACCGCCCTTGAGCCCACCTCCACCTACGAGCATCCGCACTGGCGCCGTGCCGACGGTACCGTGCAGGATTGGTAAATCCGCACAAGCTTTGATTGAAAGGGACTGTGACAAAATGCGTCTGTCATTGCGGGACCAGTCCGCAGACTGGTTGTGGCAATCCGTCCGCTCTTCATTAGGGAACGGATTCCCACGCTAACGCTGCGGCGCTGGTTCGGAATGACAGGATAGTGTGCATTTTGTTACAGTCTCTTATGATTATAAAATGAGGAAATCAAATGGAAATTCGCATTGAGAAAAGCGCCGTGAAAAACGGCTTATACACCGAAGCCATTCAGGCGGCCATTGATGAAGTCTCCGCCGCCGGAGGCGGAAAGGTCATCTTAACACAGGGTACCTTCCTGACCGGCACACTGTGGCTGAAAAGTCACGTCGAACTGCATTTGGAAAAGGGCGCTCTGCTTTTGGGCAGCCCCGATCCGAAGGATTACAACGCCGATGACGCTTACGAGCAGAATTACGCCTGCCCGCCCGAAGGCTGGGACGGCAAGCATCTGATCATCGTCCACGAATGTGAGGACGTGGCCATCACCGGACTCGGCACCATAGACGGCAACGGCGAAGCCTTTATGGCCGAAAAAGGCATGGGCTTCACCCTGATCTACCCGTGGAGAGCCGGACGCGCCCGCGAAAAAGTCCCCGGCGTCCTGCGCCCGGGACAGCTCATCTGCTTTATCGAGTGCCGTCACGTGACCCTGCGCGACGTGACGATCAGAAACGCCACGAGCTGGACGGTCTTCCTTTACGGCTGCGATCACGTTTCCGTCAGCGGTTTGCACATCTCGAACCCCTATTACCGGCTCAATACCGACGGCATCGATATCGACGTCCCGAGCCCGCGTTTCGAACTGAGCGGCGACGACGCGATCACCTTCCGCGGCGCGGGCAAGCGCCTGAAGGATCAGGACCGCGCCTGCGAATTCATCACCGTAAATAACTGCGTTCTCTCAGCCAGCGCCTCGGCCTTCCGCGTCGGCGTGGGCACCTTCCCCATCCGCCACGTCGAGGTGTCGAATATCACCGTGGTCAAGGCCGGGATCGTCATCAATTTCTTCCCGGAATGGGCGGGCAGCAGCCACACACCGCTGGAATACATCGCCTTCCACAACGTCACCGCCGAGGACGCGGGACGGCTTGTGGAGCTGAATATCTTTAACGGCACTCCCTGCCGTCACATCGTGGTCGATTCGGTCATGGGCAGGGCCCGCTCGGCCGTGCGTATGGTCTCCCGCTCTGAAAAGGCCGTTTCGGATATCTCCCTTCGCCACATCGACGCGACGGCGCTGCGCGATATCGACCGTTACAGCACCGACGACACCCCCGAAGCTCCGGACGGACGTTTCTTCCACTGCGAAGGGATCGACGGTCTCCGCATTGAGGACTGCCGCGTTTCTGTTTCCGATGAGCTTTCTGCAAGGCTCGTCAAAACCGTGGATATCGAGAAAAACACCGCCCTCTTCGTCCGGGATTGCCTCTGGCCGGAAAAGGATGAAGAGCGCGTGCCGCTTCTTTCCCCGTTGGGAGACGATGCGATCAACCCCGAGGAGCTTCTGATGCAGTCCCAGTCCTCACAAGACGGAGACAGAAAGGATTGATCATGGAAAACGAATATACCCACATCGAAAAATATGAGGATTCCCGCGCCTACCGTGAGGAATACCGCGACGGCATTCTGGCTCTGATGGCCCGCCGCGCAAAGGAATTGGAAGCAGAACGCCGTAAAAAGGTCACGCCGGAAAGCATGAAGGAGAATAAAGAGGCCTACCGCGCGGAGTTCAAAAAGCTGCTCGGCTGGCCGCTCACCGAATCATACCCGACCGACCTTCCCGAAGTCAGGTTCTTTGAGGAGCCCATTGAGGGCGCGCAGGCCGTCGTCCGCCGCACCAAGATCAGGCTCTTTGACGAATTATGGCTCTACGGCCTTCTCTTCGTGCCGTACGACATGAAGGCGGGCGAAAAGCTCCCCGGCATCATCTCCCAGCACGGCGGACTCGGCACCCCCGAGCTCTGCTCCGGCCTCACCGGCGACTCCGCGAATTATAACGATATGACCTCCCGCATCCTCTCCCACCGCGCGGTCGTCTTCGCCCCGCAGCTCCTCATCTGGAAAAAGGAAGACGGCGAGCCGGATTTTGACCGTGCCCATATCGACCAGCAGCTCAAGATGATGGGCAGCTCCATCACCGCCATTGAGGTCTTCGGCATCATGCGCGCCATCGACTACCTCCAGAGCCGCCCCGACGTGGATGAAAACCGCATCGGCATGGTCGGTCTCTCCTACGGCGGCTTCTACACACTCCACGCCGCCGCGGCCGACCCGCGCATCAAAGCCGCCATTTCCTCCTGCGCCTACAACGATTGCACCACCTTCCATATCAACGACTGGACCTTCCCGCAGGCCGCCTATACTCTTTTAGACGCCGAGATCGCGGGCCTCGTCGCGCCGCGCGCACTGGTTTTGGAAGCCGGTGACCACGACCAGCTCTTTGACCCGAAGGGCGCCGAAAAGGAATTCGTCTTCACCAGGGCCTTCTACGCCGCCGAGGGTGCGGAGGACAAAGTGCTCCTCAACGTCTTTGACGGCCCGCACGAACTATATAAGGGCAGCGAGGATATGGATTTCTTCTTCGCCAATCTCTGAAAACCGGCATAAAACTGCATTTTCCCGTCAGTTCCTCCAAAGAGGGATTGACGGGGAGGTTTTTTCTTGTGGCTTTTCCCGTCTTGACTTTGGCGGGAGAAAAGTATAAAATACGGACAATATCCGCATCTTGGCGAATATATGCAGATTCTATGCAATAATACGATCAGGAAATGAGGCAGCGACATGGTTAGTGAAAGCACTGGCATCAATGAAAAGGGTCATCTCACCTTCGGCGGCGCCGACTGTGTGGATCTTGCGGAAAAATACGGTACTCCGCTTTACGTTTTTGACGAAGGATTGATCCGAAAAAACTGCGCCGCTTTCAAGGAATCCATCGATCAGTTCTATAACGGCAACGGGCAGGTGCTCTTCGCGAGCAAGGCCTTCTCCTGCAAGGAGATGTACCGCATCGTCGCCTCCGAGGGCCTCGGCGCCGACGCCGTCTCGGCGGGCGAGACCTCTACCGCCCCTTCCACCGGGCTTCACCCGGCCACGGCAACAACAAGACCCCTGACGAGATCGCCTACGCCATCAAAGTCGGCGTCGGCCGCATCGTGGTCGACAACATGACCGAGCTGGACACCATCGAAGCCCTTGCCAAAGAAGCGGGCAAGAACGTCGCGGTCATCCTGCGCATCAAGCCGGGTATCGACGCGCACACCCACAATTTCATCCGCACCGGTCAGATCGACTCCAAATTCGGTTTCGCCCTCGAAAACGGCGAGGCCATGGAGGCCGCCATCAAGGCTTCCCGGTACGACAATCTCACCCTGCTGCGCTTCCACTGCCACATCGGCTCCCAGATCTTCACGGTCGCTCCCTTCAACGCGGCGGCCAAGGTCATGATGCGTTTCATGGCCGAGTTCCGCGCCGAGACCGGCATCGTCATCAAGGAACTCAACCTCGGCGGCGGCTTCGGCGTGAAGTACCTCGACACCGACGGCCAGCTCCCCTTCGAAGATTTCCTCCAGGAGGTCTCCAAGACGCTCCACAAGGAATCCGATATTTTCGCCTATCCGCTCCCGAAGATCTTCATTGAGCCCGGCCGCGCCATCGTCGGCCCGGCAGGCCTGACCCTCTACAAGGTCGGCTGCGTGAAGGCCATTGAAAACGTGCGCACCTACGTTTCCATCGACGGCGGCATGAGCGATAACCCGCGCTACGCACTCTACCAGTCGGACTACACCATCGAGATTGCCAACAAGGCATCCCAGAAGAAGAAATTCATCGCCACCGTCGCAGGCAAGTGCTGCGAAAGCGGCGACCTCATTCAGGAGCACGCCCTGATGCAGACCCCCGAGGTCGGCGATGTTCTGGCTGTTCTGACCACCGGCGCCTACAACTACTCCATGGCGAGCAACTACAACCGCATCCCCCGCCCCGCCGCCATTATGGTGAAGGACGGTGAGGACCGCGTCATCATCCGCCGCGAGACCATCGAAGATCTTCTGCAGTACGACGTGTAAATCCGTTTCCTCCATATAAAATAGCCCTCTCAGACTCGCTTCGCGAGCCAGCTCCCCCAAGGGGGGAGCCTTCCGGGAAAGTTCATTTCGGGAAGGCTCTCCCTCCGGGAGAGCTGGCACGACGAAGTCGTGACTGAGAGGGCTTCGGTTATTTTATGCTGCGGGGTCAGATCACAAATTCAAAGGTCTTGAGCTGATATTTGTCGATCGTGAAGGCGATCTCGTTTCCTTCTCCGATCTTTTCTTTGCGTTTTTCCTCGAGGTCGGTGAGGTAGATCTCCCCGGCTTTGACACCCGGAAGCGAAAGCGCAAGCTTGCCTTCTTTATCCTCTCCGCCGTTATTGAGCACGCGGACGATCACCGTATCGCGCTTGAGCGCCTTCTTGAAGGTGGTGACGGTGAGGTCTTCGCCTTCCAGCTTCACGGCTTCGCCGGTCTCGCCGAGGACCTCCGCCGGGCGGACGTAATCGGGCATGACCTTGATCTCGGGGTCGCGGTTGGCTAAAAGCACCGGATCCATGATGCCGCAGGCGGCCTCGCGGCGGACGGTGGATTTCTGACCGTCGTGCGGAATGAGCGACATCTGGTAGGAGATCGGCATACCGACGTTCTGCGCCTCCCGCATGAAGTACTCGGGGGTGATGGCGAAGGTATCGGTGTCGATGAACTGGTTGGCGCGCAGGATGGTGAGCGCAAGGGCGTGCTCATCGTTATCGGTGCACTCGTATTCGTAAATGCCGCGCGCGGCGACGGCAAGGCCCACGCCCTTTTCCGAGACCGAGCAATAATCCTGCATCGGGTGGGTCGGGTAGGGCTGTTCTCCCGGGAGATCGGGGTCGACCTCGATGTGGATGGGACGGGAGACCATGTCAAAGGCCTGACCGCTTTCGGACGTGACGGCGTTTTCGAGCATGGAGGGGAAGAGGGCGCGCAGGCGGTGGTTTTCGGCCTTGTTTTCCACGGTCACGAGCATATCGACGCGCTTGACACCTTTATAGAGCATGAGCTTGGTGGTGACGGTGCAGATCTCCTCGTCGGCGACACGTCTCTTTCTGTCCTCGGAGAGACCGCGCGGCAGCTTTAACGTGACCTTGATCTCGTAAGCCGCGCCGAGCGGGGTATCGTAAAGCGAGCAGATTTCGGCGGCCGCGCCGGTGGAATAGACCGTGCGGTGATCGTTTTCGGCTTCCACGTGGATATACACGCTGCCCGCGTCGCCGGAGTCCTCCAGAAGGAGCTGGGAGGGGTAGACCTTTCCGTTTCGCTTATCGGTGAGGTCAAAGGTGCCGTTGGGGTTGATCGCCACGCGGAGGTATTCGTTTTCCATCACGCCGGGACGGCGTTCAAGATAGAATTCGCGGCGGTTTTGGAGCTTGCCGGAGGGCTTGACCGGGACGAATTCCAATCTTCTCCAACCGTAGGCCGGGACCTCCGGGAGTTCCAGAAGCGCTGTCACGCGGGTGACCTTGCCCCACGTCGGATGACCGCGGCGCGGATTGTAGCGCACGTCGCCCACCA
>JAKSPX010000230.1 GCA_024404415.1 Clostridia bacterium
CGCGGCCGTTGATGTAGATGTGGCCTTTGTCCACGTCGTAGAAGCGGAGGAGGAGCTGGACAAGGGTGGTCTTGCCTGAGCCGGTCGGGCCGATGATGCCGAGCATCTGGCCTTTTTTGAGCTCGAAATTGATGTCCGATACGTTGTCACGCACCTTGTTGTAGGAGAAGGAGACGTGGTCGAAGACGATGTGGGCGTCGGTCTGGATGGCGGGGAGGTCGGGCTCAACGAAGAGCTCATCCTCGGTGTCCAGCACCTCGGCAATGCGTTCGCCGGAGGCGGCGGCGCGGGTGTACATCGTGAAGATACGGGAGATGGACATCATGGCGTTGAGGATGGTGGTCAGGTAGGAGAAGAAGGCGGTGATGACGCCGATCTGGGTGAGCTGATGGCTGACACGGTAGGCACCGACGAGAATGATGAAGATCAGGCCGATGTTCATGAAGAAATCGAGTAACGGCCCGGTGAGCATCATGATGATGTTGGCGTGGGTCTCCTTGGCGACGACGTTCTTGTTGACCTCGTCGAAGCGCTCGCGCTCGTAGCCGGTCTTGGAGAGCGCCTTGATGACGCGCACGCCGGTCACATTTTCACGCACCTTGCGCACCATCTCATCCTGCGCTTCCTGCAGTTTGCGGAAGAGCGGGAAGCCCTTCTTGACGCGCAGATAGATGACGATGGAGAGGAGGGGCATCATGGCGATCAGGACGAGGGTCAGAACCGGGTCGAGCGTGAGCGTCATGATGATGCCGCCGATCATCAGGATCGGGGCGCGCACACCCATGCGCTGGATCATACCGACGAACTGCTGGATATTGTAGGTATCCGAGGAGAGGCGGGAGATCAGCGAGGGAATGGTGAACTCATCGGTTTTGTGGCTGGAGAGGTAAGTGATCTTGGCAAACAGATCGTGGCGGATATTGCGCGCCACCCAGGAGGAGATGCGCGCCGCCATGCGGTTTGCCGTGACGTTGCCGAGCCACGCGAGCGTCGCGCACACCAGCATGACAAAGCCCCAGAGGATGGTGATGGGGATGTTTTTGGTGGGCGCCACCTCGTCGATGAGGTGCGCAAGGATGGCGGGTAAGACCAGTTCGATCATCGACCCGCCCATTTTGACCGTCAGCTCAAGCGCTATCCTCAGCGAGTATGGCTTCAGGTAGGACAAGACCTTTCGCATGGTATCTATGTTCCTTTCAAATTAATAAACGATTGAAATCAAATTCCCTGAATTGCACCGCTTTCCGAGGCTCCCTCTGAGGAGGGAGCTGGCTCGCGAAGCGAGACTGAGGGAGAGAAAAGCCTGATACAGGCAGAATGTAAAGAGTTTAGAAGCCTTGGGTGTATCTCTCCTTCCGTCACGGCTGCGCCGTGCCACCTTCCTCATCAGAGGAAGGCTTCCTGCATTGTCGTATCAGCGGGAAAGACCATCTTTCGCAGCCTGGTCTATATAGTCACAAACGGTTTCAAAATGCCGATCTATGTCACTATTGGATATCCGGATCACTCGGAGCCCCACAGATTCAAGATAGGCAGTACGGAGCGTGTCATGATTCTCTTCTTCCGGGGTAAAATGCCCGCCGCCATCGAGCTCTATCACAAGCCGCGCTTTAGCAGCGTAGAAATCGACGATGTATTCGCCGATGACCTTCTGCCGTTGAAATCGCACGGGATGATGACATAGGTATTCATACCAAAGCTTTCGCTCCCATGGAGTTGCCTCGCGACGCAGCTTATTTGCAAGCGGAATGTATTCTTTCTTATAGTCTTTCATTCTCGTCGGCCCAGCGCATGGCGTTGGTCATGACCTTGATGAGCATTTCCTCGAGCTTTTCCTTTTCCTCATCGGTCAGTCCTTCGGTGATGAGCTCGTTCCAGCGGTCGTTGGCCTCCCAGATAGCGGGGCGCACGGCGATGGCCTTCTCGGTGGGGAAGACGCGCAGGACGCGCTTGTCGTCAGGGTCGCTCTCGCGGCGGACGTAGCCATTCTTCTCCAAAGCCGCCACACGCCGCGCGACGGCGCTTTTGTCGATGTAGATATCCTTGGAGAGCTGATCCTGCGAAATACCGGGATTGCGGCAGATACTCAGGATAAAGGGCTGGTCGCTGCCGTCAAGGCCGAGAGAGGGGAGATTGACGTTCCGATATAGCTTGCCGCAGCGGAAGACGCGGTTGAAGTATTTCATGACGTGAGCAGTCGGCATGGTCTCCTCCTTTTCTTGAAAGGTAAAAGGTTGTGAACGCAACAGTTGCAATATCAACAGTTGCCATGGCAACTGTTTGGAAGTATAGCACGGTAAAGCGTATTTGTCAATACGGGTGTATACAAAAGTCCCCCGGGGAAGCACAAAAGGTCTATAACTGTGCTTTTCCGGGGGAATGTGTCGCATTATTTTTTTGCGGGGAGGATCACGTCCACCGACTGCGGGTCAAGTGTGATCACGGGGTCGCGCATGGCGATCATCTCGCCATCCACGTTGAGGGTGACCTCGTTGGGAGAACAGATCTGAAGCGATCTTCTCACCGAGTGCTTTACAAACGGCATGGCCGGGTTATCGATGTGCTCGCCGCGTCTGTAAATGCCGACGAAGCGCGCAAACTGAAAGACCGAGACGCTTGGTACCGTGATGACGTCCATCCACCCGTCGTCGGGGCGCGAGGTGGGGGAGGCCTTGAAGCCGCCGCCATAGTAGCAGCCGTTGGCTGCAATGGCGAAAAGATGCGGGTGGGAGCCGTCCTCGATCTCCTCACCGTCGGCGAGCAGGCGGAAGAAGTTCCTGCGGTTTTTGATCACCGCGTCGATCAGGGCCAGCTTGTAGGCCATGCTGCCGGAGACCAGCGGGAGATCCTTGTATTTTACCATGTAGCGGCAGACCTCGGCGTCGAAGCCCGCCGAAATGATGTTAAGGCTGGTGTATTCGCCGACCTTGAGGCTGTCGATGCGGTGAAGCGGGCCTTGCGTGAGGCGCGGAAGGTCGAGAAAATCCTCTTTTGTATAGTCCGGGAAGGTCTTGATGAAATCATTGCCCGATCCGAACGGTACGGCTGTGACGGCGAAAGCCGGGTGACCCGCACCGCCGTTGACCACCTCGAATAGTGTCCCGTCGCCGCCGCAGGCGTAAACGCGGAGGCGGTCGCCGGGGACAAGGGCGGAAAGCGCCTCTCTTACCAGCGTTTTTGCGTGTCCCGGGGCCTTGGTGAGGGCGTAGGAGACGTTTTCAGAGTCGGGGAGTGCCCGGATCTTTTCGATCAGAGGTGCACTCGCGTCTTTTTTCCCCGCGGTGGGGTTTATGATGAAAAGGTGTTTATCCATGATTTTGCTCCGTCAGATCCGGATTCAGGCGCTGCGTTAACACCTGAAAAACAAAGATATTGTAACATGCGGAGCATAACAATGCAAGCAGATGTATGTTTATTTTTCGACAAGTTTTACTCGATATCCTCCCACGCTTTTGCCTTTGCGACAGCCTTATGCCATTTGCGGAGAGAGGCGCGCGCTGTGTCGGTAGCGTGAGGAGTGAAGAGACGGTCGGAGACGCGGA
>JAKSPX010000231.1 GCA_024404415.1 Clostridia bacterium
TTGGTCTCGACGGGCGTGATGCTGAAGAAAAGAAAAACCTTTGCAGCCGGAAAATCGATGAAATTACCGTGGCCGCAGAAGAAGCCCGGAAAGAAGGCATTTACCGATCGGCACTTCCCGAGATCAAGCGCGAAAACAAACGCCGTCTCGCCGATTCGGTCAGACGGAACATGGACATCATCCTCGACGAGAATTCGCTTTTCGACGTACAGGTCAAGAGACTGCACGAATATAAACGTCAGCTTCTCAACGCCCTGCACATCCTCTCGCTTTATAACTACATCAAGGAAAACCCCAATGCGGAATTCCAGCCGCGCACCTTCATCTTCGGTGCGAAGGCCTCCGCCGCCTACCACACCGCGAAGCGCATCATCAAGCTGATCTGCTCCATTTCGGATATGATCAACGCCGACCCGGATATGAAGGGCAAGCTGCGCGTGGTGTTCATGGAAAACTACTCGGTCTCCTCGGCGGCGCTCATCATTCCGGCCGCCGACGTCTCCGAACAGATCTCCATAGCAGGTAAGGAAGCCTCTGGCACCGGCAACATGAAGCTCATGATCAACGGTGCACTGACCGTCGGCACGCTTGACGGCGCGAACATCGAGATCATGGAACGCGCGGGGCACGAGAATATCTTCATCTTCGGTCTCACCACCGATGAGGTCAACGCCCTCTGGCGTCAGGGTTACTCCCCCGCCAACTACTACGCCGCCTCCCCCGCCCTCAAAAAGGCCATTGACATGCTCAATTCCGGCATTGCGGGCGAGCACTTCGCCGACATCGCAGGTTCCCTCATCTACGGCGGAAACGGCGTCGCTGACCCCTATATGTGCTGCGCCGATTTCGAGCTTTACCGCGCCTGTCAGGCGGAGGTATCCGAAACCTGGAAGGATCCCGAAAAGTGGGCACGCATGTCGCTTCACAACATCGCGGGCGCCGGTTTCTTCGCCGCAGACCGCGCCGTGAAGGAATACGCCGCGCGCATCTGGCACACCACCCCCGTCAAGTTCTGAGAACATAAAAATCCCGTGAGTGATCACGGGATTTTTTATTGACAACGGAACTCTTTTGGGTGTATATTTATTCCAATCAATCACTTCAATTTCAGATAGGGAGACCGATATGGAACAGAATCAGATCATGTCCGCCGATGAACGCGCACGCGCCGTCATCGAAGAGGAAAACCGAAAACGTATCCTCGCCGAACTCAACCGCGTCAATAACCGCGTCTACTCGCCCGAGGAGCAGAGAAAGCTCGAAGAGATCAACGCTAAGCTCGGGAAGCTCGCTCAGGATAACCTCGCCTACGAGGCAGAAGAAGAAGAGCTTTTGCAGAAATGTCAGGAACGCATCAAGGCCGAAAACATCCGTCCTCTCCTCAGCCCGATCTACTGGGGACTCGCCTTCTTCGGCATCGTCAATTTCTTCTTTGGCCTGTTCTTCCGCAAGATCTTCGAACAGACCCCCTTCCTCAAGTGGGCGTGGCTTGTGTGCCTGGTGCTCATCATCGGCGTCTTCATTTTCGAGCGCATCTATATGGCCAAAAGTAAAAAGCGCCGGGAGCCTATGGCCAACCGCATCTCCGAGCTCAAAAAGATTGTCTCCGACAACACACTGATGATCCGCAAGCTTGAAAAGGAACGCAGAGATCTTTGAGCTTCTGATCTAACATAAATAACATAAAATATAAGATTCTTCGCTACGCTCAGAATGACACGAAAGCACATCAAAAAGCCTGTCCGGTCGAGACTTGTTTCTTAAGGACAGTTTTTATAAGATACTCGCCACGAAGCGTGGCGAGTAGGTGCGTACTTATAAATAAAAACAGACTGACAATGAAAATCAGTCTGTTTTTTTCTTTTCGGTTGGTATTAGAAGTGAAATATTTGCCCCCGGGCAAATGTGAAATAATCGCATGGCGATTGTGAAATATTGCTTCGCAATGCGAAATGAAATAAATCCACCCACGCCCGCAGGCATTTCACACGCCGTAGGCGTATTTCACGCAAACGCATTTCACAAATCCCGCATGGGATTTATTTCGTTGCGGAGTGTCCTTTAGAACACTCCGCCGTCGGACAGGCTTTTGGTTTTACTGGTTATTCTCGGCTGCCTTCTTCTGGGAGGCAATGCGCATACGCTGGGCGCGGTCGAGGACGGCCTTGCGGATGCGGATGGCGTCCGGCGTGACTTCGAGGAGCTCGTCGTCCGCGAGGAATTCCATGCACTGCTCAAGGCTCATCTTTCTCGGCGGGATCAGGCGGAGCGCTTCGTCGCTGCCGGAGGCGCGGGTGTTGGTCATGTGCTTCTTCTTGCAGACGTTGACGGCAAGGTCGTCCGGCTTGGGCGACATGCCGATGACCATACCTTCGTAGACCATCGTGCCCGGGTCGATGAAGAGGATTCCGCGGTCCTGCGCCATAAAGAGGCCGTAAGCGACCGCTTCGCCGGTTTCAAACGCGGTGAGCGAGCCGTTGGCGCGGCGGTTGATGGTACCTTTCATGGGCTGATAGCTGTCAAACACCGAGTTCATGATGCCTTCGCCGCGGGTCTCGGTGAGGAAGTCGTTGCGGTAGCCGAAGAGGCCGCGCGCCGGAATGGTGTATTCGAGGCGGGTGCGGGAGATGAGTTGCGTCATCTTGACCAGCTCGCCCTTGCGGCGTCCCATGGACTCCATAACGTTTCCCATGGAATCATTCGGAACGTCGATGCGGACGCGCTCGACAGGCTCGCACTTGACGCCGTCGATCTCCTTGATCAGCACCTTCGGGGGCCCTACCTGGAATTCGTAACCCTCGCGGCGCATGGTCTCGATGAGGATGGAGAGGTGCATTTCGCCTCTGCCCAGAACCATGAACGCATCGGTGGAATCGGTATCGCGTACCCGCAGCGAAACGTCCTTCAGAAGCTCTCTGTAAAGACGGTCGCGGAGGTTGCGGGAAGTAACGTACTTGCCCGACTGACCGGCAAAGGGGCTGTCGTTGACTGAGAATTCCATTTCAACGGTCGGCTCCGAGATCTTGACAAAGGGAAGCGGTTCCACACAGGACGGCGCGCAGATGGTGTCGCCGATGTTGACGTTTTCGATGCCCGCGAGGCAGACGATGTCGCCTGCATAGGCCTCTTCGACCGGCTTCTTGGCAAGGCCGTCATATTCGTAAAGGTAAATCGCCTTTGCCTTGACCTGAGTGTCGCTTCCGAAGGTGGAAAGAACGATATCCTGCCCTTTCTTAACGGTACCGCGCTCAATGCGGCCGATGGCGATGCGGCCGACGTAGTCGTTGTAGTCGATGGCAGAAACGAGCATCTCAAAGGGCGGCTTGAGGTCGGTACCCGGGGTGTGCGGATCGGTGGACGCGGTGCCCTGACGGCCGGAAGCGTAGATGATCGGCGCGTCGAGCTGTTCGCCGGTGGCGTCCAGCTCCATGAGGAGTTCCAGCACTTCGTCAATGACCTCGTCGACGCGCGCGTCGGGGCGGTCGACCTTGTTGATGACGACGATGACCTTGTGGCCGAGTTCCAGCGCACGGG
>JAKSPX010000232.1 GCA_024404415.1 Clostridia bacterium
GTGCCGATGCGGAGGAAGCCTTTGCGTTCGGGAAGCGGCATGCAGGCATATTTTTCGGCGATGTGGCGTGTGACGCGGAGCATCATGTCATCCGGCCTCTTCAGACCGTTGCCGTATTTTTCCTTGTCGCGGAGGATCCTTTCGCGCAGGTCTTCGTAGCCTTCCCAGTTATGTAACAAAGCGTTGCGCAAGTCGGCAAACGAGACGGCTTTTTCCTCAAAGACGAACTTATTCACCGCCATCAAGGCGTCCACGACGGTTCCGAGGGCGAAGCACTTGATGGAGGCGTTGTTGTATTCCAGGGGGTATTCGTGGACGTCCGTCGCTTTTTCGATGCATTGGGTGAAGGTGGAGGAATAGATCGCCGAGGGATGCACCTCGACGCTGTGCTTGCCCTGCTCGACGATCATGCGGACCATGAAGTCGATGCTGTAATCAAGCTGGGTGAGGAAAGCCTGGTAAAATTCTTCAAAGCTTTGAAAATCGGTCGGGGTCGCGGGGCCGAAGACCTTCCCGGTCATCACGTCTTTCCCGCCATTCACGGCGTATTCAATGGCCTTGGCCATGTTGAGCCACGATGCGCCGATCTCAGCCTCCTCCTTGCCGAGAACGATGGGCTCGTAGCAGCCGAGCACGGCGTAGTCCGCCGCGTCCTTTCGCGGAACGCCGATCTTGTCGTAGCCGCGGAAGACAGCTTCGTCGTTCAGGATGCAGATGCTCGAGTTGCCGCGGCGGATCATGTCGAGGATCTTGGTAAAGACCGCGTCAGAGAGGTTTTCATGGTAGCGGACGTGGAATTTCGGGTCGCGAATGTTCATTTCATCGTAAATATCGAGGATGAAAAGGGTCAGGTCATTGGAATAATCCTTCCCATTTTCGTCCCCGCCCGCAAGTGTGATAGGCTCCTGGGCATAGCGCTTGGTGGCGGTGAAGTGGATGAAGAAATAGCGGAAAAGCTCGGCGAGCTGTTCTTTGGTGTAGCAGCCGCTTTCGAGGCCATTTTTGAAATACGGGTAGTAAAGCCGGTCGACCGGGCCGAGGGAGCGGGCGCGTTCCGGGCCGATCTCCTCGAAATAAAGGAAGAGGACCGCGAGCTGTAATACCTCATAGGTGTTCCCGGGCGCGGAAACCATCAGGTTTTCGATGCAGGAGGTGAATTCCGGGATATCGTAAGCGCGGGAAGCCTCGGCCATGCGCCCCATCATGCGGAGCATGGCCTCGTATGAGAGGATGATCCCGTCGAGGAAATTGATCTGCTTTTCGGTGTGAACGCCCGATAAAAGCTCTTCTTTTTTGTCAATAGCTCTTTTGAGAAGCCCCGGGATGCCGAGCGAGAGGATATTCCGCCAATCGGGCACGGTGTGCCAGAAATCGGTCCAGCCGAAACCGATGCCGAGCTCTCCCGCCGCGTCCAAAAGCTTTTCATAGTCCTCGGGCATGATCCTTCTGAGGCAGGCGTCCTTCCACGGATCGTAGACCGTCGTGGCAAGGATATCCGAGGAGGCGAAGCCCGAGAAGCTCTTGCCCGAATAGTCGATGCCGATGTTGAATTTCGCGGCAAAGGGCGTCAGGGGATTGATCTGGAGCCGGGCGTGATCGAGAAGATAAGCGTATTTTTTCGCGTAGGAGATCTCGATGGGGAGGTCGGGAAGCTCCTCGTTCAGCTTTTTGAGACCTGCGACAAGCTCCTCCGGCGAAAGCCCGGTCGACTCGTCCCATTTGGCTTCTTCAAATTCGTTTTCCAGATAAGGACGGTTAAGCAGGAAGGAATCAAACATATCGTATCACCTCATGGGGCTATTATGGCACAGATAAGGTCATCTGGTAAATGGAGGATTCGTTCAAAAAGATATAAAAATCGGTCATCTGCTCTTGCGGAATTCCGCGGGATGTGTTATGCTTTGATGGGTGATGAAATGGGAGAACAGGAACGGATAAGAGACATCACAATCGCGTCGGTCGACAGTATTTATTATCTTTCCAGTCCGTATTGGCGGAGAGATTTCTTTGCCTGCCGTCCGCATGATGGCGTCGTTCTTTTTCTGGAAGGCTCGGTGGAATACCATTTCGCCGATTACTCCGCCGCGGCGGCTCCCGGAGATGTTCTGATCCTGCCTGCCGTTCATCCATATTCCGGCACCAAACTGACCGAGGGAAATATCGGTTTCATTGTCATTGACTTTGATACGGCGGCAGAAGGAGAATTCGCCTGCCTTGGGCTTCCGACCATCCTACACGCCGGAGATAACGCGCCGCTCCGGCACAAATTCAATACGCTTCTGACCGTGTGGCGGGAACACCGGGTGGATACTCCGCTTCGTATCCGTGCGATGCTATACGATTTGATCTGTGATATCATGATGTTATCCGAGCCGACGGTTTCCGATATCACCTCGGAGATCATCCGCTACATTGCCGAGCATCTCGCTGAACCGGATCTGCGTCTGAAACGCCTCTGCGACACCTATTATATCAGCGAATCCCAGCTTCGCCGCAATCTTCTGCGCGCGACAGGTCTTTCGCCAAATGAATATATCACCAGACTCCGCATGGAGCGGGCCGCGGGCGAATTATCCTACGGCGGAAAAAGCATCAAGGCTGTGGCAGCCTCCTGCGGCTTTGCCTCACCCTATTATTTCTCGCGCTGCTTCCGGGAAACCTATGGCATTTCCCCCTCTGAGTGGAAAAAGAATCATATACTGTGAAGAAAAACAATAGAAGGAGAGCAAAATTATGAAAATTGCCTATGAAGACCTCAGACTTTACGCCTATTCCAACGATCACCTTCTCAAAGGTGCGCCGAAGGGCATCGTCATCGAGTTCATCGGCCTCAACGGCAACACCCGTATGACGACCGACGACCCCGACTGGGCGAAGGACTACGCCGAACAGAACGTCATTTTCGTGAGCCCCTATATCAACCCGTGGGCGTGGATGAATAAAGCCGCCGTCGCCCTGACCGACGCGGTGGTGGAAGCGCTCTTTGAAAAATACGACCTTCCCGAAGGTTTCCCGCTGGTCTCCACCGGCGGCAGCATGGGCGGTCTCTGCTCCCTTGCCTACGTCTACCACGCGAAGCGCACGCCGACGGCCTGCGCCGCGAATTGCCCGGTCTGCGATCTGCCGTTCCACTACACCGAGCGCCCCGACCTGCCGCGCACTCTGCTTTCCGCCTTCGGAGAATACGATATGCCGCTTGAGGAGGCCATGAAGACCGCGTCGCCCTATCACCTCGCGGAGAAGATGCCCAAGATCCCGTATTTCATCGCCCATTGCACATCGGACATGGCGGTCAACAAGGAAAAGCACTCCGACCGTATGGTCGCGCTGCTGGAAAAAGAGCACGACGTCACCTACATCACCGTGCCCGACCGCGGCCACTGCGACCTCTCTCCCGAGGCAAAGGAGCTCTACCACGGCTTCATCCTGCACGCCTGCGGTCTCTGAACCAATATGTAAAAAAGATGGGGCTGTAAAAAAACTCAGGAAGCCTCGTCACTCGTGCGCCAATGTCAGCAACATTGGCGCAC
>JAKSPX010000233.1 GCA_024404415.1 Clostridia bacterium
AGAATCTTCGCTGTGGATTCTTTTTTACTATTGCAACTTCATTTTACAATCTGCGAAATGAAATAAATCCCTTTTTCACGCCCGCAGGCGTATTTCACATCCGCAGGATATTTCACAAATCCCGGCAGGGATTTATTTCGTTTTCGGCGCGTGATGAAAATGCTTAAAAAACATCCTTATCAACACGCGCCGAAATGCATCTGTCATTGCGAAACCATCCCGCAGGATGGTTGTGGCAATCCGTCTCTAACCATTAGTGTTACGGATTCCCACGCCAACGCTGCGGCGCTGGCTCGGAATGACAGAGATTAGTGCATTTTGCGACAGTCGTTTTTTATTTGAGATTGATGAAAATCAGTCCCGCGATGGCCAGAGCGATGCCGATGAGCTTGTTCCAGGACAAGGATTCCTGATAGAGGAAATATCCCACGAAGATCAGGGCGATGGTGAGGAAGGCGCACTGCACGATGGAGGCGGTGCTCACCTGCCAGCCGGCCTTGTAGGCGTAGATGAATCCGGCCTCCAGCCCGAGAATGACAAGGCCTAAAACGTAGGAGGACCAGTTGGCCTTGCCGATCTCGCGGAAGAACCCGGCGCCCTTCCCGGTCAGGAAAAAGGCTGCCGCCGCGGCGAGCGCGCCGATGGCGTAGGTGACAGTCAGGGAGGCGAATGGGTTGACGTCCGAGGGGACGCTTTTGGCGCAGACGTGGTAAACGATGTTGGAGAGGACCACCAGCGCGATCGGCCAAACATAGGCAAACATGGGAATACCTCCGGGAGTTTTTCCTGATTTTATCACCCGGGGAGGAAAAAGTCAAATCAAGCGGCCGCCCGTTGGTTTATTCCTCTTTTTCCACCGCCGATGCCGCGATGTTGGCGTTTCGGATGCGATCATAGACCCAGTCGGGGTGCTTTTTCGAGCGGTCGTAGGCGTAAAGACCGTTCTGTTCCTGCTCGATGTCGGTGAGCTGGGTGTAGCAGAAGCCGCAGATGCGCGGGTGGTCAAGAAGCACCTTCGTCAGTTCTTCGTAGCGGCGGGCGAAATCCTCCTCGGTCCTCGGCGCGTCGCCGTAGCCCCAGCCCTTTTCCCTTGCCGTGGGATCGGGATCCCAGAAGGTGCCGCCGTATTCGCTGACCCAGTAGGGCTGACCCTTGTAGGCGATGGGGCGGCGCGGGCTGTTGCCGACGTAGCGTTCAATGGGGCAGTGGAAGGCCGCAGGATCCTCCTTCATCGGCTCGAAATAGGAGGCGAAGACCGCGGGATCCTGCTCGTAATCGTGCACGTCGAACATATCGGTGTCGTAGTGCATACCGCCGCTCGCGTCGATGACGGGGCGGGTCGGGTCACAGCGCTTGGAGACGTCGTAGAGGATGCGGTGCGTCTCCTCGTCCAGTGCCATGCGGTGGTAGGTCTCGTTGAAGGGGCACCAGCCGATCATGGCGGGGTGGTTGAAATCGCGCTCCATGCTCTCAAGCCACTCGGGCAGGAGCTGCTCGATGCCGTCGGCCGACCCGAGGTCACAGCCGTCGGGGAATTCGCCCCAGACGAGGTAGCCGAGCTTGTCCGCCCAGTAAAGCGTCCGCTCCTCGAAGACCCGCTGGTGGAGCCTTGCGCCGTTGAAGCCGAGCGCCATGGAAAGTTCAATGTCCCGCATGAGGAAATCGTCGTCCGGCGCGGTGTAAACGCCTTCGGGGTTGAAGCCCTGGTCGAGAACGGTGCGCATGAATACCGGCTTGCCGTTGATCTTGAGCGCCCGCCCCTCCCACGAAAGGTCTCTCAGGCCGAAATAGCTCCGGACGGTATCGCCGCCCTCAAGCGTGAAGGTCAGGTCGTAAAGCGCGGGCTTGCCCGGCTCCCAGAGATGCGCTTCCGAAAGGGGGAGCGATAAGCTCGCGTAGCTCCCGGAAAAATGCGCTTCCGCTTTTCCCACGCATTTCCCTTCAAAGGATGCGCGGACGGAGACCAGTGCGCCGTCGGTGTGGTGACCCGTGAGGGTGATCTCGGCTCTCGCGTCCTTCGCGCGGGGGATGATGTGAGCGGAGACGAGGTAGGCTTCCGGCACGCACTCCAGCCACACGGTCTGCCATATACCGGTCGTGCGGGTGTAGGAGCAGGCGTAGGAGGCGAGGCGCTCGCTCTGCTTGCCGAAGGGCTGCTTCCCGGAGCGGAGGTCGTCCTCGGCGTAGACCACGATGGTGTTTTCGCCCTTTTTGAGCGCGTCGGTGATATCCAATGTACAGGAGGTGTAGCCGCCCTTGTGCTTCCCGCAGGATCGGCCGTTGACGAAGACCTCGGAGAGGTAATCGACCGCGCCGAAGTGCAATAGCGCCCGGCCGGAGGGGAGCGGATCGAGCGTCAGCGTGCACCGATACCACACCGCCGGGATAAAATCGGTATACCCGATGCCGGAGAGCTTGCTTTCGGGGCAGAAGGGCACGAGGATCTCCAAAGGATAGTCTCCACCCTCCATCATGCCGCGTTCCAACCCGGATCGGCTGAAATCAAAGGCAAACTGCCACTTTCCGTTCAGATTTATCCATTCCGCTCTTTCCCATTGGGGGCGCGGGTAATCGCACCGCGGCATGCCTTCCGTTTGATTGATCAGTTTCGGTTCCATTTTCTTATCCACCCTTTCCTTGGCTTTTTATCAATATATCATGTCTCGCGGGTAAAAGCAACTGCAGGCCGGGGTGAAATTCCGTTAGCCGTTTTTGCGTGTGATTCGTATAATACCATGCCGGACACACCGACGCTATCATGGTCAAAAAACCGGTTTCAAACGGAGGGATAAATTTGAAAAAGCTCATTTCTTTCGCGGCGATGCTTCTCGCGGTGTCCGTGCTCCTTACTTCCTGCGGTGGAAAGGCCGCCCCGGTCTCCATTGAAGCCGACGTCATGCAGGACGAAAAATACGACGCGGTGTATCTCGATATCACCATCGAGGATTTTCTCGCGGCGGGGTTCGCGTTCGGCGACAGCTGCGACGTCACGTTCAGCAACGGTCTCTCCTTTGAGGATATCCCTTTCTACAACGGCTATTACGTCCGCTCCGGCCTGCCGCTCATTGTCGGCTACCCCGGCTATCCCTTCGTCGCCGTCACCTGCAATAACGAAGGCCTTTGGACCAAGGCGGGCCTCAAGGACGGCGACAACGCCAGGGTGACGCTCCGGGAGGCGGGAAAATACCTCGACGTGCAGGAGGCCCTGAGCCAGAGCTATTCCAATGACAGAAGCGAATACGCAAGCGACGTGGAATTTGCCAATTTCCGCGCGCTCTCCGGCGGCAGGCTCAGAGAAAACTTCCTCTTCCGCGGGGCTTCGCCGGTGGATAACCGGAAAAACCGCGCGACCTATGCAAACGCAATGCTCAAGGAAAATGAGATCAGCTTCATCCTCGACCTCGCCGATTCCGAACAGGATCTCCTCGGCTATTTCGAAGAGGCGGATTTCGCCCCCGACTACGCAAAGTCGCTCTATGAAAAGGACTGCGTCGCGCCCCTGAGCATGAG
>JAKSPX010000234.1 GCA_024404415.1 Clostridia bacterium
GGTGTTTTCCATGTCGAGCGCCTGATATTTCGAGGCGGCGAAATTGTGGTAGGGGAGGACGCGAACCTTGGTGAGGTTTTTGAGGGTGGCGAGGAAGATCGCGATGTTCTCGGTCTCTCCGTCATTCATTCCGGGAACGTAGGGAATGCGCACTTCGATCTTCGCGCCGCGAAAATCGAGATAACGGAGGTTTTCAAGGATCAGGGCGTTATCCTGACCCGTGCACCATTCGTGTACCGCGGGATCCAGCGCCTTCATGTCATAGAGGAAGACGTCGGTATAGGGGAGCACCTTTTCAAGATTCCCCCTCGGCACAAATCCGCAGGTGTCCACCGCCGTGGAAATACCCTCGCTTTTGAGCATTCCGAGGAGCGAGGCGCAGAAATCGGCCTGCAGGAGGCATTCGCCGCCGGAAAGCGTCACGCCGCCGCCGGAGTTTTTGTAAAACGCCCGGTCCTCCAAAAGGAGCGGCAGCAATTCCTCTTCGGTCACGCGTTTTCCGTAAAGCGAGAGGGCCTCACCGGGGCATTCCTCGACGCACTTCCCGCAGAAGGCACAGAGCGACCGATCGAAAGCGTGGCCGTCCGCAGTCAATTGGTGCGCTCCGTTGGGGCAGACCTCGGTGCACACGCCGCAGGAGAGGCACTTATGCCTGTAATAGCCCATCACGGGGCGGGCGGAGAGGCTTTCGGGGTTGTGGCACCAGACGCATTTCAGGGGACAGCCCTTGAAAAACACCGTGGTGCGGATGCCGTCGCCGTCGTGAACGGCGAAGCGCTTGATGTCGGTGATGGTGGCAAACATGGCTTATTGGATGCTCTCGGCGCGGAGAATGTAGGCATCCTGCTCCTTTTTGGAAAGATTGTTCCAGAGTACGTTCCAGCCGCAGACGCGCACCTGCAGGTTGCGGTATTTCTCGGGGTGCGCCTGCGCGTCGCGGAGCGTCTCGGCGTGGAAGATGTTGAACTGGATGGACATGCCGCCGTTTTCCATGTAAGTCTTGAGCAGCGCGTCCATGGCGACCAGCCCGTCCTCACCCTCGACAGCCGAGGGATGGAGCATCACGTCGAGGCAGAAGGATTCGTGGTAGTTGTAGGGGTGGAGGGCGGCGGCGGAATTGATGAGCGCCGTCACGCCGGAACGGTCACTCCCCGGGGCGGGGGAGGCATTCTTGGATAATTCTTCACCCGCTCTTCTGCCGTCGGGAAGGGCGGCGGTCTTATCGCCCTGCCAGATAAACTGCATGGCGGAGTGCATGATGGCCTTGTAAACGCCGCCGCGGGCGTTCGGGCGGTTATTGACCTTGGTGCTGTAATAATCGGCCATGGCTTCGGCCAGACGGTCGGTCTCGGGCTCGGCGTTGCCGTATTTGAAGGGCGAGCGGAGAGCCTTGGCGCGGAGCTTTTCGTACCCCACCCAGTCGGCGTCCAGCGCTTCTTTCAATCCTTCAATGGACGAAAGCTTGTCGTCGTAGACCAGCTTCTTCACCGCCATGACGCTGTTGACCGCGCTGGCAAAGCCGCAGTTCAGAATGGAAGAGTTATTATACTTCACGCCGAAGGCATAGCCGTCGACGGCGCGCTTGAGGCAGCGCTCCACCGACGCGGAATAGACGTTGGAGGGGTTGATGACGGCGAGGTAGCCTTCGAAGGAGTCGGCAAGGCGGATGGTCTCATCAATGAGGTAGCTCCACTGGGCAAGGAAAGCCTCGTAGAAATCCTCAAAGGTCAGGAATTCAGAGACGTCCCCGGTTCCCGGGCCGACTTGCAGACCCGTTTTGACGTCCCTGCCGTTGTGAAGCGCCAATTCCACCGCCTTGGCGGCGTTGACGTAGCCGGTGCCGGTGCTGGATTCGTTGTGGCGGACGCGGGTCTCGTAACAGCCGGAGAGCTCAAAATTGATCGCTTCTTTTTCCGTCGCCCCGTAGGCGCGCACGGCTTTCATGTGCCCCGGCTCGGAGCAGAGGACAAAGCTCGAAATGCCTTTTCTCAGAAGATCGAAGACCTTGTAGAGGAAGGGCTTGGGGGTGTTGAAATTGACCTTGACCTGAACCTTGGGGTTATAGATGCGAAATTCCTCGTAAAGATCGAGGATGAGGTAGGAGACCTCGTTGACCTTGGAGGAGCCGTCCTCGTTGGTGCCCGCGAGATACATCGGGTGGCCCCAGTAGTTGCCGATGGCGGAATACTGTAAAAGGAAATAGCCGATGAATTCCTTTTCCTCGTCTTTGGTGAAGCGGCCGGAAGCGATATCGGCGTTGAAGTAGGGAAGCAGAGTGGAATCCATGCCGTTGCCGAGCGAGCGGGTCTGGTAATGATCCACGCACTCGCAGAGGATGAAATAAAGGTAGATGGATTGTAACGCCTCATATACGGAGGTCGCGCCGCCCGCGCGGAGGTTTTTGAGGCACGCGAGCTGCCCTGCCGCTTTTTCATGCTTTTTGGTCTCGGCGTAGGCGATATAGCGGTCTAAAAGGCGCAGAATGGCCTCGTAGGTGAGCTCCATGCCTTCAAAGAAGGCGTCCTGCTCCTCTGAAATGCCCTTTTCGCGCCAGAGGGCGTGGTATTTCCGCACACGCTCTAAAAGCCCCGTGTAGCCGAGGGTCAGAATGTCGTCCCAGTTGGGGATGACGTGGTCGAAGTCCGGCCACATGGCGACGGCGCCGGTCTGGTCAAAGAGGTGCATCTCATCCTGCGTCTCTTTCAGGTTTTCAAAGACCTCGTCGTTCCAGCGGTTGAGGGTGTGCTTGGTGATGGGTCTGCCCCAGTTATAAAAGCCGACGAACCAGTCCTTTTCGTTTACGTCGATCTTCGCGTGGTCAAGGACGTAACCAAACATCGTCGCCTTGGCGATGGGGTGGGGAAGGCCTTCGGTCTCCTTTTCCAGAGCGCAGAGGCCCGTTTCCATCTCCACGTCGTCAAATCCCGTCTCGGGATAGTCGTAGCCGTGGTAGGCCATGCGGTTATAGGGGTCGAAGGGCTCGGAAGTCTTGTGGTATTTGTTTTCGATAAAGGTCAGATCGTTATAAATCGACTTCATGATATGCCACTCCTATAAATATCCCTGCGGGTCGGTTGGGCCCGCAGGGCGTTTCGTTATTTAACCTTTGACGGCGATGGTGTAGATTCTTCCGGGAACGTATTTTTCCATGGCGACCGTCTTGCCTAAGCATGCTTCCTTGACGGCGTCGATGGCCCAGACCTTTTCCTTGACGGAATCGGCAGCTTCGTCGGCTTCGACCTCGACAAGCGCCTTCTTCTTGCCGTTGACCTGAACGGCGATCTCAACGGTGTCGTTCTTGGCCTTCTCTTCGGAATACTCAGGCCAGCTTTCGTAGGCAATGGTGCCTTCGTGACCGAGGACCTGCCACATCTCCTCGCCGATGTGCGGGCAGATGCAGGCGAGCATCTTGATAAAGCCTTCGGCGTATGCTTTCGGGCAGTTCCCTTTCTTGTAGCAGGCGTTGACGAAGATCATCATCTGGCTGATGGCGGTGTTGAAGCC
>JAKSPX010000235.1 GCA_024404415.1 Clostridia bacterium
GGAGGCGAGGTCGTGAAAATACTGGGAGACGCGGTTTCGAAGGTGGCGGGCCTTGCCGACGTAGATGATTTTGCCCGTTTTGTCGTGCATGATGTAAACGCCGGGCGATAAAGGCAGCTCGGCGGCTTTTTTGCGCAGTTTTTCAAGTTCCATCATGCGTTCCCTTTGTCATAACAGATCAGGCAGAGGTGTGCTTTGCCCGATTACGAAAACTGCGCCGCATAAAGCAGCGCAGTTGTTTATCGGTTGTGAAAAATTCAGTCGGCGAGGTCGGAGGAGACCATGTTGGCCAGCGCATCGACAGCAGCCAGTTCGTCAGAACCGTCGGCGATCAGCGTGATGTCCATGCCCTTGACGATGCCGAGAGAAAGGACGCCCAGAAGGCTCTTGGCGTTGACACGGCGTTCATCCTTTTCGATCCAAATGGTGGATTTGAATTCCGTGGCTTTCTGGATGAAGAAGGTAGCCGGGCGCGCGTGGAGACCGACCTGGGTATTGACGGTGACAGATTTCGTTACCATTTGATTACACTCCCAAAGAAATATTGAATGATGAAAATCACACGTATCAAGCGACATTGTACTATTTATAGTATATACGAAACTGTTTCAAAAGTCAAACGAAATCGCCGAAAAAATGACGATATTGCAGGGAGATCATGCCGGGATATCGGTGATAAATGACAAAAAAAACCATCATTCCGCAATGACCACACGGGCCTTGCCCGAGAGATCGTAGAGAGTGTGGGTGTTTTTGGCACCGGCGTTATAAAGCAAGGCCGAAACAGAACGGGCCTGCTTTTCGCCGCATTCAAAAAGGAGATGGCCGCCTTTCGTAAGGGTCGGCAGACGGTACTGGGTGATGGCGCGGTAAAAATCCAGCCCATCCTCCCCACCGAAGAGAGCCAGGGACGGCTCATAATCGGAAACGTCCCCGGAAAGGGACTCGTGTAAGCCGATGTAGGGCGGGTTGGAGACGATCAGGTCGAAGCGCTCTTCGGGATCGAGAGGCGGCAGAAGCGCGTCTTCATGCCGTACCGTTATGTTTTTGGCCTTCAGAAGACGGATGTTTTCTTCGGAGATTGCCTTCGCCGCGTCGGAAATCTCACCCATGGTGACGAAGATCCCGGGACATTCCAGAGCCAGCGTGATACCGATGCACCCGCTCCCGGAGCAGAGATCCAGCACCCGGTCGCCGGGTTTTAGAAATTTCAAGGCGGTGGAACAGAGCTCTTCGGTCTCGGGGCGCGGGATCAGAACGTCCTTGGTCACGCGGAAGGTGCGGCCGTAAAAATCCCACTCGCCGAGGATGTGCGCCAAAGGCTCGCCTTTAAGGCGTCGGTCGAGGAGGATGAAAAAAGCTTTTTCGTCCTCTTCGGTGACAGGAGAGGCAGGGGAAAGGTAATAATCCTCTTTTTTGATGCCAAGCGCCTTGAATAGCAGCTCACGCGCTTCAAAGGCGGCGTTATCCTCGGGAATGGCTATGCGGGCGCGGAGGAAGAGGTCGCGGCGTGTCACCATTTGTCGCTCCCGTCGTCCGGAATGACCGGCTTGACCGCTTCGATGGCAGCGCGGATCATATCGTCGTCCGGCTCAAAGACCGTCATGCGCTGCACCAAAAGGCCCGGCGCGCGGATAATGCGGGTGACGGCATTGTCATGTCTCCCGACGACGCGGTTGATCTCATAGGTTACACCGACGAGGATCGGCAGGCAGATAAGGCGGATGAGGATGCGCATCCAGACGCTGTTCCACGAGATGAAGGAATAGACAAGGATGCCCACGATCAGGACCACAAAGAGGAAGCTGGTCCCGCAGCGCGGGTGAAAACGCATCTGCGGGTGGATGTTCTCCACCGTCAGAGGAAGCCCCTTTTCGTAGCAGTAGATGGACTTGTGCTCGGCGCCGTGGAAGGCATAGACGCGCTGCATATCCTTCATCAGCGAGGTACATTTGAGGAAGAGCAGGAAAATGCCCATTTTGATGACGCCCTCAATGAGGTTCAGGGCAAGCGAGCTCTTGATGAAGGGGCGCAGGAAGGAGGTCAGGAAGGAAGGGAGCAGGATATATAACCCGATGGGGAGCAGGATGCCGAGCACCATCGAGACGCCGATGAGAATATTGTCGATGGTCTCTTTGGAGAAGTGCTTTTCCAGCCACATCTCCAGCTTGTCGGGTTCAGCGGGGGCCTCCTCGTATTCTTCGGCGCGGGTGGCCGATTCGGTGAGGAATTTCATGCCGATGGAGAGGGAATTGATCATGTTGGCGACGCCGCGGATGAGCGGCAGGCCGAGGATCTTATATTTCTTCGCGGGGAGCGGCGCGTCCTTGATGACGACGTCGATGGTTTTATCGGGCTTTAGGAAGGCGGCGGCGACTTTTTCCGGGCCGCGCATCATAATGCCTTCAATCAGCGCCTGACCGCCTATGCTGGTCATGCGGCGCAGAGCGGGTTCACGCATGGGTCGTATCCTCCGTTTCGGATGGGGTGGTTTCGTGCTGGTAGGGGAGCTTGATGGTGATGACGGTGCCGGTGCCCTCCTCCGCGTTGCGGATGAGGAGGCTGCCGTCGTGCAGGGTGATGATCTCCTTGGCCACGGCAAGGCCGATGCCGCTGCCGGGGCGCTTGGAGGAGCCTTTGTAGAATTTTTCGGTCACGTGCGGCAGCTCGTCTTCGGGGATGCCCGCGCCGTGATCACGGAAGGTGAGCATCACGCAGGGGTCTCCCTCACGGAAGAAGCTCTCCTCAAGCGTGATGTCGAGGTATTTACCCTCGTGGGAGTGCTTACGGGCGTTGTCGATCAGAACGACGAAGACCTGCCTTAACCGCGCACGGTCCGCCGAGATCCAGGTGTCGCCCAGTTTGTTTTCAAAGTTGACCGCAAAATCATCCTGCCTGAGGGTCTCACTGAAGGAGAAGATCACGTCCTCGACCTCGTCGCCGACGTTGACCTGCCCGAAATGAACCACCAGACGCCCGGACTGCATGCGGGAAAAATCCAAAAGCTCATCGAGCATGGCCTTCAGGTTGGCGGCTTCCTTGGTGATGACCGTGAGACCGCGCTTGAGGATAGCGGGGCTCTCCATATTGTCGTTTAATGTCTCGGCCCAGCCGTTGATGGCGGTCAAGGGAGTGCGCAGTTCGTGGGAGACCGAGGAGATGAAGTCGTTTTTTACCTGCTCACTGCGGCCAATCTCCACCGACATAAAGTTGATGGTCTCGGCCAACGCGCCGCTCGCGGCGTTGGAGGTAGCCGGGCTCGGCGCGCCGGAGTTCCGGTCAGCTGGCCTTCGGGGTGATAAGGCGGCGTTGAGACCGATATGACGCGCTCACCGGTGATGGCGTCTTTCCCCGTGTAATCGCAGAGCTTGCGCCGCACGGCGCATTCCTCGGTGTCGGGTGTGCCGGGCGCAAAGCCGGTCGCGAGGCCGGAGGAGGAGTAGATGATATCGCCGACAACCGAGACAGTCTGCATCTCAATGACGTCCTTGTCGGCAAATT
>JAKSPX010000236.1 GCA_024404415.1 Clostridia bacterium
CCACAACCAATCTGCGGATTGGTTTCGCAATGACAGACGCTTTTGCGACAGTCCTTTATTTTTAGAGATTCATTACACCGTGTAGTTGTCGAAATAGCCCTGGATCCAGACGATCGGGGTGCCCTTGTCGCCGCTGCCGCTGGTGAGGTCGCAGAGCGAGCCGATCAGGTCGGTGAGGCGGCGCGGGGTGGTACCCTGCGAGACCATGTTTCCGACGAGGTCGGAATCCTTGTGGCGGATATAATCCGAAATGGCGGCCTTGAGTTCTTCGCCCTTGAGATCGGCAAACTGGTTGTCCGCCAGATACTTGAGCTTGACTTCGTTGGGCTGGCCGACGAGGCCCGCGGTGTGCGCCGGGGAGACGACCGGGTCGGCAAGCTCCCAGATCTTTCCGACCGGATCCTTGAAGGCGCCGTCGCCGTAGATCATGACTTCGATATTCTTGCCGGTGGCTTCCTTGAGGCCGGTGGCGATGCGCTCAACGATGGGCTCGCAGTTGTGCGGGAAGAGCTTGATGGAATCTTCGGTGGCCTTGTTGCTGCCGAGAAGGCCGTACTTTTCGTTGCAGCCGCTCCCATTGACGGGCGCAGTGAGGATATCGTCAAGGCCGAGGACCAGCTTGGCGCCGGCCTTTTTCAAAAGCTTCTTGCTTCTTTCACGGGTGTGGATATCGCAGGTGAGGACGTTTTCGGAGTAGTTGAGGATGGCGCGCGGGTCATTGGCGAGGATGACTTCCACTTCGCAGCCCTGCGACGCGATGAGCTCCTTATAATAACCGATGTAGTCGACGCCGGTGAAGGGGTGCTTGCGGATGCCGAAGAGCTCACGGAACCTGGCTTCGGTGATGACGTCCTTATACATGTCGATACCGGCTTCGTCGAGAGAATCGAGGTCGATGAGGTGATTGCCGACTTCGTCGGACGGATAGGAGAGCATGAGGGTGATCTTCTTCGCGCCCTTGGCGATGCCGCGCAGGCAGATAGCAAAGCGGTTACGGCTGAGGATGGGGAAGATCAGACCGAATTCGCCGGACGGGAACTTGTTTCTGATGTCCTCGGCGATCTGGTCGACGGTGGCGTAGTTGCCCTGCGCACGGCCGACGACCGCTTCGGTGACGGCGATGACGTCTCTGTCGCGGAAGGCGATGTTTTCGCTCTCGGCAGCGGCGAGGACGCTGTCAATGACGATCTGGGCAATGTCGTCGCCCTGACGGATGATGGGCGCTCTGACGCCGCGGGAAACGGTACCGATGAGTCTTTCCATAAATATTTACCTCTTTCGATCAAATGACTGTTGACAAATGACTGTAATCATTATATGATGTTCTCAGGCATAAGTCAAATTATATTTGGTAATGTTACGCATTAGGAGAAATAATGGATATAAAGCTGGAACGCTACCGCATCTTCACCACCGTCGCCGACACGGGTTCTTTTTCCGCCGCGGCGGAGGCTTTATTTATCACGCAGAGCGCCGTCAGCCAGAATATCAAGGCCTTGGAGGATGCGCTCGGCTCGGTGCTCTTTTTCAGAAGGCACGGCGGCGTCGTTCTCACCGAGGCCGGCAAGGTATTATATAAATACGCCTCCCGCGCGCTGGCCATGCTCTCCGCCGCCGAGCACAAGCTCGGGGAATACGCTGCCCTAACAGCCGGCGAACTGCCCATCGCGGCGAGCGATACGCTTTGTATGCACTGGCTCATGCCGTATCTCGAAAAATTCCACGCGGTCTACCCCGGTATCCGCCTCAATATCTTCAACCGCGTCACCTCCGAGACCATTGCGGAGCTCAAGAGCGGCAGGGCCGAGATCGCCTTTGTCAACCTCCCCTATCCGCAGGCCGAAAACGACGATTCGCTCCGCATTACACGCTCCATGGCCCTTCACGAGATCTTCGTCTGCGGGAGTTCTTTCCCCATGCCGGATCATGCGCTCACGGCAAAGGAGGTCGCCGCTCTCCCTCTCATTATGCTCGAAAACAACTCCAACACGCGAAACCTCGTCGACGAGCATTTTTCCGCGTGCGGCGTGCATCTGGAGCCGGAGATCGAGCTCGGGTCACACGAGCTGCTTCTCGCCTTTGCCGAAGCCAACCTCGGCGTCTCCTGTGTGACGCGTGAATTCGCTTCCGACCACCTGAAGGATGGCAGGCTCCGTGAGATCCCCATTCTCGACCCGCCGGATGCGAGAAGCCTCGGCATCTGCACCATGGCAAACGTCCCGTTAAGCGCCGCAGCCGCCGCTTTCCTGCGCTTCATTGCAAAGGACGAGGCATAATCAAGACTTCATCCACAGAAAGGAATTTCACATCATGTACGCAAAATTCTTCCGCGCCTCCATGCTCATCCTGTTCGCAGTCTTCGTTGTCTGCCGCCTCTTCATTGAAAACGGCCTCATCAACGACATCGTGCTCTCCGCCGCGCTCCTTCTCTTTTTGCTTCTTTCGCTCGGCGGCATGCTCTTTGATAAATCCGGCGACGAAGCAGAACGGCGAAGCTACCGCAAATTTTCAATCTGGTTTGCGGTCATCCTCGCCGTTTGGATCCTTATGCTCTTAACGCGTTACGTCTTCACCGCGTGATCATTTTGCCCATTCTCTGAGTCCGCGATACGCCGCGTCGCGGATCTCGACGTGGTGCCACGCCGCACCGGATTCATGCTGGGCATAGAAGAGTGCAAATTCGTTTGCGGGGTCGATGAACATATATGCGCCCATCGCGCCGTCCCAGCCGAATTCGCCGAAGGCCGAGGGAGACATCTCCGGCTTGATCATGGTGCGCACGCCGAGGCCGTAGCTGTAACCGATCTTGCCGACCGCGATGTCGCGCGTGAAATCAGCTCTTCTGACGTCGTCAAGCTGGTCTTTTCTCATGAGGTCGATGGTCTCCTTTTTGATGACTTGCTCCCCGGAAAGGGTCACGCCGCCGTTACACAGCATATCGACGAACTTCGCGTAGTCCTCCACGCAGGAATAAAGCCCCGCGCCGCCGCTTTCGTAGCGTTCGCTCAGGCGGTAGACGCAGTTTTTATGCTTGTCCTGATATCTTCCGTCGCGTTGATCAAAGCCAAAATACTGATACGCCATCTTGTCATAGATCGTGGCGTTTCGCTCAAAGCCGGTGCGGGTCATCCCCACCGGCTCCAATACTGCCTTTTTGAGGTATTCGCCGAAGCTCATCCCCGACCAGACCTCGATCAATGCGCCGAGCACATCGTGGCAGAGACTATACCGATAATGGGTGCCCGGCTCAAAGCCGAGCGGCTTTTTCGGGAAGGACTTCACGATATCCAGCGTCGAAGCGTTTTCACCCTTCTCTTTTTTGACTTTCAGAATATTCGGAGCAGCCAGATCGTAATCCAGACCGCCGGACATAGTGAAGAGGTGGCGGATGGTGAGGGTATTTTCAGCCTTTCTGATCTCCCCCGTTTTCTCATCCTTCACGGTGATGTCCCTGAATTCCGGGATATATTCGTACACCGGGTCGTCAAGACAATAAAG
>JAKSPX010000237.1 GCA_024404415.1 Clostridia bacterium
ACCCGAAAAGGCTCTTCTTCCTGGCTTTTATCAGCACGTTTTTACCGTATCGCGCGCGCCGCCTGACGGCTTCTGTGCGCGAAAGGCCGGTTTTTTCATTGGTCTGCATTTTTTCAAGCGCTTCCGCCCGCGTCATCGAATCAGCCAAATCGTCGGTCCCTCCCTATCATATCCGGATAAATTCTCTTCACTATATGTCATAGGAAGGCCGTTCATGATAAGCGGGATGCGCGAGGTCCTCAAGGCCCAGCTGCAGGGCCCGTTCCGAAAGGCCGGTCACCGCGGAAGCGCATTCAAGTGTGCCGTAATAGCGGATGGCGTCCTCACCCTCCAATAGATAGAAGGCGAAGAGCTCGGCATCGCGTTCCGGGCGGCCGGCGAGACAGAGCGGGTTTTCGGAGAGAAGAGGACTGTTCCGGGCCGGGTGTAAGAGGGCGTGACCCAGCTCGTGGGCGCAGACGGCATCGGCCAGCGGAAGAACGAGCGCACCGTTCACGTGAATAATGCGCACGCCTTCAAAGGCCTGATAAAACCCGCGCACCCCCGGCGGGAGAGGGGGGCGCAGGACGTGAATGCCCTCGTAGGAAGCGAGGCGGAAGGGATCGTGCGTGCCGTAGCAGGAGACGAGCGCGTCGGCAATACGGCGAATATCTTCATGCAAGGAGCGGCTCCCCCTTGAAGACGCTGATGAGCGACATGCCATTCAGGAGCGCGTCCACGACCATCAGCTTTTCCCCTTCGCTCATGGGCATGCCGCTGAAGGAAATACCGTCGTGTTCGGCAAGCAGCTTGCGGTAGATGCGGTCGATCAGCTCGCCCATGACCATATCGTCGCTACCGATGTCGCCGCAGAGCCAGTCGGTGCTGATCTTCAAAGCGTCCGAAAGCCGGGAGATGGTGTCCGCGTCCGGCAGGCGGCGGTGCTGCTCGTACATGCCGATGGCGGAGGAGGAGACGCCGATCAGGTCGCCGAGCTGCTTTTGGGTCAACTGGCGGTACTGGCGGGCGTTTTTCATTCTGATGTGATTGAACATAAAGCATCCTTCCTTTCAAACCGATGGGGCAGGGCGCTTTTCTTCGACGAACCAGCGCCCTTCCTCGTAAAAAAGATAGGTGATCTGCCGGGCAATGCGGCAGGTGAAGCGCGTGCCACACCCGCCTGCCTTCATGCTGGCGGCGGGGCAGACGTCCAGAATGCGGTCGATGGGGTAATGATGCCCGTCGCGCCATAAGATCCTGAGCGGGCGCAGTTCCCCCTCAGGGGAATAATAGGCGACGACGGAGACGAAGGTTTTCTGACGGGTGTCTGGCAAAATGACCCTCCTTTGAAGGGGTGCGTCAATCAAGGCGCATGACCTCGTTGACGGCGGTCGGCAGGGTGGGAACACCGCCGCGGATGTCGTAATCGGTGAGGGCGGGATCGGTCAGCATGGAGGCGCGGCGGAGGGAAAAATAGCCGAAGCGGCGGCGCACGTCGTCGAGCACGCGCTCGGTGCGGCGCGCACGTTCGTCGACCTGCGGGAGGGGATCAAAGGTGAGCTGGATCTCCTCCTCCTTTTGCGAGAGCATGGAGGCGCGCACGCCGAGGGAACGCACGCCGAGACCGGCGGCTGCGAGCGCCTGTGGGTCAAAAAGCGTGTAAAGAAGGCGTTCCGCCGCGTCGCGGATGACCAACGTCAGGTCGGTGGGGGAAGGGAGCGTGATCTGCCGCTCAAAGGTTTTGAGGTCACTCTGGCGGAGGTAGAGCGACACCGTCCGGCATTCCAGCCGGTGCTCCCGCAGTCTCCCGGCCACCGCTTCGGCAAGCAGTGTCAGGACGGCGTGGGCCTCGTCCATAGTCTTTACGTCGCGCGGCAGGGTGGTGCTGTGGCCAATGGATTTCACTTCCTCGGAAAGCTCGGCGGGGCGAACGGGGCTTTCGTCCTCGCCGCGGGCATATTTCCCGAGCATGACGCCGTTTTTGCCGAGGACAGCCTTCAGAAAGGCCGGGTCGGCGCGCGCAAGATCGCCGATGGTGTCGATGCGGTAGCGGTGCAGACGCTCAGAGGTGGCACGTCCGACAAATAAGAGCTCCGAGACCGGCAGGGGATAGACGACCGAGGGAATGGCGTCGCCCAGAAAGACGGTGGTGGCGTCGGGCTTTTTGTAATCGGAACCCAATTTGGCATAGACCTTGTTGTCCGAGACGCCGACGGAGACGGTCAGGCCACACTCGCGGAGGATCACCTGACGGAGTTCATCCGCGAGCTTCTTTCCGTCCTCCCCCGAGACGTCCAGCCAGGCTTCATCCAACCCGAAGGGCTCCACCCGGTCGGTGTAGCGGGAATAGATCTCGCGCACCCGGCGGGCGTAGCGCAGATAGACGCCGTGGCGCGCCTCCACCGTGACCAGATCAGGACACAGGCGCTTTGCCTCCCAGACGGCCATGCCGGTCTTGATGCCGTAGGGCTTGGCCAGGTAGTTCTTGGTCAGAACGATGCCGTGGCGCGACTCCACCGACCCGCAGCCGGCCACGGGGCGGTCGCGGATGGTGGGGTCGAGGAGGCATTCCACCGAGGCATAGAAGCAGTTGAGGTCGGCGTGCAGTATGGTGCGGGTCAAGAGGATCACCACCGAACAAACAAAATGAACAAATGTTTATCATGACGAGATTGTAGCATACGAACATCCGTTTGTCAAGGGGCAAAAAGAAAATCACACGAAACGTGTGATAAAGAAAAAGTATCCAGAAAACAGGGAAAACGACGGATATAAAGGCGTGCCATGCGCTTTTGAATGACAAAAGCACACGGCACGCCGCGATTTCAGAACTTTTTGATGAATCAGTTCTTCGGGAATTTCAACGAGGAGAAGAGCTTGATGACCTTCTTCTTCTTGAAGATCAAATTGAAGCGCACGAGCCACACAAGCAGCTTCTGCTCGAACGGTTTCAGGCTGACATTGTTGTTGAGCATCTGAGCCATGCGAAGTTGACCGAAATAATAACAGGCCTGCTGGATATTATCCAGATATTCCTTGCTATCGGTGTGGAAATAGGCCGACAGGAAGCAGGTCCAGAGCTTTTTGACCTCTTCCGGATCCATTTTGTGAATGAGCATGGCGTTTTCCGGGTGCGTATCAACGGTGTAAACGACCATCTGGAAGCTACCGATATCAAGGAACGGATGACTGAAGGTCGAATCATCGGTGTCGATGATTTTCAGCTCATCCTGCTCGTTGATCATGGCATTCTGCGCGTGCCAGTCGCCGTGCAGAAGAGAAGAACCGCTCGGCAGCGCATCAAGTATATCTTTCATAACTTTGATGTCGTATTTGCTGAAAAATGCCCCTAAGGTGTCCAGATTTGCCTTGAAAGTTGCCTTGCAGTCCGGGAAAGCGCCGTTCGGCTTGACCTTGACGTGGTGGATCATGCGGAGGATGTCGGCAAAACGCGAAGCGAACGACTCTATTCGATC
>JAKSPX010000238.1 GCA_024404415.1 Clostridia bacterium
GATGACGGCGGGGATCTCGGCAAGACCGGCGAGCTTGGCCGCACGGAAGCGGCGTTCGCCCGCGATGATGACGTAACGGGCTTCTCCCAGCTTGCGCAGAGCGATGGGGGTGATCACACCGTTTTCGCGGATGCTCTCGGCCAGAACGGCGAGGGATTCGTCGTCGAAGAGCTTGCGCGGCTGGGAACGGTTGGGCTCGATCTGCGCGAGGCGCACCTCTGAGACCTTATTCTCGTGGGTCTCCTCCTCCCAACCGTAGGAGATGCCCAGTATATCGCCGAGTCCGCTGCCGAGGCCGCGGGGAGGCTTGTTAGCTGCCATATCTATCGAACCTTTCTTGTGGATTGGGGCGGAGGTCAGGCGTTGCGCTCCAGAAACTCCTCCGCAAGACGCTGGTAGTTCTCCGCGCCTTTGGAAAATTTGTCGTAATACATCACCGGCTTGCCATGGCTGGGCGCTTCGCTCAGGCGCACGTTGCGGGCGATGGTGGTTTTGTAGACCTTGTCCGGGAAATGCTTTTTCACCTCACCGACCACCTGAAGGGCCAGACGGGTGCGGCTGTCGAACATGGTGAAGAGGATGCCTTCGATCTCAAGGCGGTTATTTAACCCCTTGCGCACCATGCGGATGGTGGAGACCAGTTCGCCGAGGCCTTCCAACGCGTAGTATTCGCACTGAAGCGGCACCAGCACCGAGTCGGCGGCGCAGAGGGCGTTCACGGTCAGAAGCTCGAGGGAGGGCGGACAGTCGATGATGATGTAGTCATATAACGCGCGCAGCGGCTCCGATGCGGTGCGCAGGCGGTAGGCACGGTCGGATTCGGCGGCTAATTCCAGATTGGCTCCGGCGAGGGCCATGTTGGCCGGGATGCAGTCGCCGAAGGGGGTGTGGCGGATGAGGCTTTCGGCGGCGGCCCTGCCCAAAATGGCGTCGTAGATTGAGGAAGCGCGCGCGGCGCGGGAAATGCCGTAGCCGGTGGAGGCGTTGGACTGGGGGTCGAGGTCGAGAAGGAGCGTTTTGAGGCCCCGGGAATGGAGCGCGGCGGCAAGATTGACGGCGGTCGTGGTCTTCCCGACGCCGCCCTTCTGGTTGGCAACGGCAACGATCTTGGCCAAGTGGACTCCTCCCTTCAAAATATGGATAGTAAAAATAAGTATATCACAAGATTTGGGACTTCGCAAGCGGGAAAGGGACATTCTTCATAAAGACGAAGACGAAAAGACCGCCGGACAAAAGAAAAGCAGGTCTCCCGTTTTTGGGAGACCTGCATGATTGCATTTTTTCAGAGGATAACGCCGTTTTTGGGATTGACGATGTCGCGCCAGCCGAGGTCGCCGCGGGCGAGGCCCTGAATAAGCACCTCTGCCGTCGCCACGTTGGTGGCGATGGGGATATTGTAGTTGTCGCACAGTTTCAGAAGCGGCTGGAGGTCGGGCTCGCGGTCGCCTGCCGTGACCGGGTCGCGGAAGAAGAGCACGAGGTCGATCTCGTTGTAGCCGATGCGCGCGCCGATCTGCTGGTCACCCCCCTGCGGGCCGGAAAGGAAGCGCGTGACAGGGAGGCCGGTGGCTTCGCTCACCAGCTTGCCGGTGGTGCCGGTGGCGCAGAGATTGTGCGAGGGGGGGGTGGCGCAGTAGGCAATGCAGAGCTGCACCATCAGCTCCTTCTTTTTGTCGTGTGCGATCAGAGCGATAGTCATAAATCGGTACATCCCGGCGGGTGGTGGGATATTCCTTTCTTTGGTCAGAAAGACCTCATACTTCAATTGCTCAAATTATAACACAAATCAATTCAAAATAAAAGGGGCTTGCAAGAAAAAATATCGCGCGGAGCGGTCATTTTTCGGGGGCAGCCTGATAAACGTGCACGTAATCCCCGAGGATCTCGTCGGGAAGCTGCGATTCATCGTAGGAACCCGCCCAGGAGCCGAATTCGATGGTCAGCTTGAGGTAAAGCTCATTTTCGCAGATGCCGGGATAATCGGTGCGCCAGATCTCCTCGCCGTCGATATAGAAGATGTATTCCGTTTCGGTCCATTCGAGGGCATAGGTGTGGAAGCCCTCATAAAGCGCGGTGCGGTGGCGCGAATAGGATTCGCTCTGGTGGTCGGGGCCGTAGCCGTCCCAGTGGATGGCGTGGTTGATGCCGCCGGAGAAGGCATCGTAGCTTTCCATGATGTCGATCTCGGCGCCGTCGACAGCGCCGTTGCCCTTTTCATCCTTCATCAGGGGGTCCATCAGCCAGAAAGCGCCCCAGAAGCCGGGAGCGTGCTGGAGCTGCATGGAAGCCTCAAAATAGCCCTGACATTGAGAAAAAAGGCCCTTGGTACGGACCGCGCCGCTGACGGGGGTGCCGTCCTCCATGGAGGCGGTCAGGACCAGATGTCCGTCGCGGACGGAGGTCATGTCGTGATCCCAGCGGCCGCCCGCGTCCTGACGGTCCCATTCCGGGCAGAGCTCCCACTTTTTCTTGTTGAGCTTGTCGCCCTCGAATTCGTCGGAGAAGGTCAGCTCGTAGGTCTTGCCGTTGATCTCGCGCGTCTCACGCGGCTCGCCGCAGGAGGGGAAGAGCGTTATAAGGAGCAGGGAGGCCAGAAGCAGGGAGAGAAAACGCCTCATAAAAAACACCTCTTACATATTTTTCACCATTAGACCAAATTGGTGTTCCGACGGCAAGCCACATGAGGAAAACTTTTCACGCGGGAAATTACAAAATACATCTTCATTTCCGCATGGAAATATGGTATGATGAAAGAAGAAAGCAGAGAAGGGAGTCGTCCCATGGAGTATCGGGAAATCGTCAATCGCTTAAAAGAGAACGGCCTGGAGGCATCGGAGAAGGTCTCCGCGGCGGGCTTCACCACCTTTCGCACCGGCGGCGAGGCAGACGTACTCTGCACCGTGAGGTCCGGGGAGGAGCTTAGCAAGGCGCTTGCCCTCACCGAAGGGCTGCCGCGCAAACTGCTCGGAAACGGATCCAACGTCCTGATCGGCAGCGGCGGCTTCCGCGGCGTCATCATCCGTCTTGCCGGGGATGCGCCTGAGATCATCGTGGAAGGCGAGGAGCTGGTCGCCTTTGCCGGCGCCAGACTCTCCCGGTGCGCTATGACGGCGGCGCGGGCGGGCCTTACCGGCATGGAAACGCTTCACGGCATTCCGGGAAGCGTCGGCGGCGCGGTCTATATGAACGCGGGCGCCTACGGCGGCACGGTCGCAGACGTATTGAAAGAGAGCCTTTGCTATCTGAACGGAGAAAGCTTCTGGATCCCGGCGGAGGAACACCGCTTCGGGTATCGGGAGAGTATATATAAGGAAGAGCCTGAAAGAGTGGTCGCTGCGGCGCGCTTCCAATTAAAGAAGGGCGACCGGGCGGAAATCGAGGCGAAGATGCGTGAGCTCGCGGAAAAGCGCCGCGCCTCCCAGCCGCTGGAATTTCCCTCGGCGGGATCG
>JAKSPX010000239.1 GCA_024404415.1 Clostridia bacterium
CTGCAACGTACACAGCACAGAAATGGTCTGCCCGGAATCCGGCCGTCTTCCGACAGTCTTCTGTCCGGAGCTGAGCACGTCGCCTTCCTCAATAAGCAGGGACGTCACCTCACCGTCGATATCCGCCTTGACCGTCTTGCCGCCTTCGGTTTCCGGGGTGAGGACGTTTTCAAGCGGGTGGAAGTCCTCTCGGGCGGCGAAAAGAGCCGGCTGCGGCTTTGCATCCTCATGCGCGACGACATCAAGGCCTGCAAGATCACCGGCAACGCTGAGCCCGTCGACCCGGTGGACGAGCTGGAAAAATTGATGAACGAGATGAGCGAATCTTCGGAACGCAAGCTCAAGACCGACCTTTCCGGCGCGCGCATGATCGAGCGCTTTGAAAGGGAGGCGGGGCTCGAGGAAATGCTCGAGCTGGTGCCGAGGGAGCTCTCGGTCGTGCCTTTGCTGAATTTTGACCGCGGCGAGCGCTTCACGTTGGAATTCACCGTGGGCAACCAGCGGCAGTATATCGTCCGCGACGCCTCGGCTCTCGGCAGAGCTTATGTCAACCGCGGCGTCATCGACTTCGGAAAGGGCCTTTCGGTGCTCTTTGACGACGAGTGCTTTGACGAGGATTCCCGGACGCTTCTTTCCATCGTGGCGGAGCTCGCGGAATACGACCGCCAGTACAGCCAGAAAAACCCCAACGCCGCCGCGGGCGACCCCCGGCGCATCTTCGTCCCGACCGTGGACATGGGGAAGCTCACCACTTTATATGACGGCAAGCGCGTGGCTTACCACGGCTTACGTGAGGGCGTGAGATACGTCGTGATGCACATGGCGCCCCCGCCGGTGAAGTTCTTCGCACGCGAGGAGGCCGACGGCATCGTCCTGACGCACGATCTCCCCGAATTCCGCATGACCTTCGACCAGATCGGCCCGGCGCTCATCTGCGTCACCGAGGGCGAAAGCGAGGAGTGCGCCGAGCTCTATTACTGCAGCGGCCGCATCGCCGAGACGCTCGGCGCGGTTTTGGAGGCCTTCAAAAGAAACACCAACCAGAGCCAACTCCAGTTCTCGCCCGACGCCCAATCCAAACTCCGCCGCTACGTCCTCCCGCGCCTCAAGAGCGTCGGAAGGCTTGAAAGCAATCTTCCCGATTCCCGCGGCTCCCGTAACCGCCTAAAGCTCCGCGCTTCCATTTATATCGACCGCGAGACCGACCCGCAGGAGGCTCTGACCGCCCGCGTGGAATTCCGCTACGGCGAGCACGTCTTCGAGGCCTTCTCGCGCGAGACCTCGCTTGCCTCCGCCCGCATCCCGCGCGACACGATAGGGGAGTGGAAGGTACTCTATCTCCTGCGCGACCGCGGCTTCTACACCGACACGCAGGGCAAGCTCACCATCACGGGCGACGACCGCATCTTCGATTTCCTCTCGGAGGGCATCGCCTCCTTAAAGCCCTACGCCGAGGTCATGGTGACCGACGCGGTCAGGCGCATCGCCATCCGCCGCCCCAAGTCCCCGAACGTCAAGATCAAATTGAACGGCGGACTTTTGGAAATGTCGGTCACGGGCGACCTGCCGCCGGAGAAGATCGGCGAGATCCTCGCGGCCTACCGCGAAAAGAAAAAGTATTACCGCCTTGGCGACGGCTCCTTCCTCGCGCTCGACGAGAAGAACATGGAGCTTTTCTCCGAGCTTGAAAAGAATTTCGACCTCGACGAGGAAAAGCTCTCCGGCAAGGAGATGTCTTTCCTCGCTTACCGCGGGATGTATCTTTCCAGCCTTCTTGAAAAATTCCCCGAGGTGGAGGTCTCCGGCAACAAATCCTACCGCATGATGACCGAAAGGAACACCGAGGACGATAGCCCGGTGCCGCTTTCCGACATCCTCCGCCCCTACCAGAAGACCGGCGTGAGATGGCTCAAGGGACTCGCGGAATACCGGCTCGGCGGCATCCTCGCCGACGAAATGGGCCTCGGCAAGACCGTACAGATCATCGCGCTTCTCTCTTTCCCGCAGGAAAAGAAGCGCCCCAAACCCTCCATCATCGTCGCGCCGACCTCGCTTGTTTATAACTGGAAGACCGAATTTGAGCGCTTCGCCCCGTCACTTTCCATCGGCGTCATCTCCGGGAGCGTGGCAAGACGGCGCGAACTCTTAAAGAGCTTCCGCGGCGACGTCATCATCACCTCGTATGACGCCCTCAAGCGCGACCTCGAGTGCTACGAAAAGAAGCAGTTCCGCTATATCATCATCGACGAAGCCCAGTACATCAAGAATCAGACCACCCAGGCGGCCACCTCGGTCAAGGCGCTCTCCGGCGAGGTGCGCTTCGCCCTCACCGGCACGCCGGTCGAAAACTCGCTTTCCGACCTCTGGTCCATCTTCGATTTCGTCCTGCCGGGCTACCTATATACATATACCAAGTTCCGCCGCAAGTTCGAGCTGCCCATCGTGCGCGATAACGACGCCGAGGCCGCCGAAGCGCTGCGCGAGCAGGTGAAGCCCTTCGTCCTGCGCCGCACCAAAAAAGAGGTGCTCTGCGAGCTTCCCGAAAAGATCGAAAGTACGGTCTACGTCGAGATGGACGAGGAGCAGAAAAACGTGTACCTCGCCAACCTCTCCCGCGCCCGCACCGAATTGGAAGAAGAGCTCGACCGCGTCGGCTTTGAGCAGAGCCGCATCAAGATCCTCTCGCTCATCACACGCCTACGGCACCTCTGCTGCCATCCGGGCCTCATCCTCGAAGGCTACGAGGGCGGCAGCGCCAAGCGGGAGCTCTGCATGGAGCTTCTGCAGGAAAGCCTTTCCGACGGCCACAAGGTCCTGATCTTCTCGCAGTTCGTCTCCATGCTCGGGGTCATCCGCGAGGAGCTGGAAAAGGAAAATATCAGCTATTATCTCTTAAAGGGCGATACCCCGCCGGAGGAAAGAATGCGCCTGGTGAATGATTTCAATCAGGATGATACGCAGGTCTTCCTCATCTCGCTTCGCGCGGGGGGCACGGGGCTCAACCTCACCTCGGCCGACGTGGTCATCCACTACGACCCGTGGTGGAACCTCTCGGTGCAGCATCAGGCCACCGACCGCGCCCACCGCTTCCTGCTCCGCACCGAGATGAACGGCTCCGTCCTGCTGCTGGCGGCGGACAGCGTGCCCAAGGAGTGGACCGAAAGCCACACGCCCCGTCCGAATGACGTCCAGGTCTTCAAGCTCCTGGTCAAGGACTCCATAGAGGATAAGATCGACGAGCTGCAGCACCGCAAGGAATCCATCTCCCAGTCGGTCATCCAGCAGAGCGAGACCTTCATCGCCAATATGGAGAAGGACGATATGCTGGGGTTGTTCAGGGAGTAAAGCGTAGGTTAGTTTTCAGTTTTCAGTATTCAGTTTTCAGGAGAACGCGATTACGCGAAAACGCA